>CAZVDJ010000953.1:0-1798 GCA_964626245.1 uncultured Gemmatimonadaceae bacterium | reverse complement strand
TGCTCACCCGCATGGTCGCGGCCGGGATGCTGGGACGCAAGAACGGGCACGGCTTCTATCGGTACGGTGGCGAACAGCCGGTCCCGAACACGATTGTCGGATGATGGGGCAATGCGCCGCGCACCGGGGCGGATCCGGCTGGTGAGGGCGATGCTGGCCCGCGTCGCCGCGTCGTTGCTGCTGGCGGCCGGGAGCGCTGCCTGGACAGGCGCCGCTGGCCAGGACGCGACGGGCTCGGCACGCATTTCGGGGGTGGTCTTCGACTCGTTGTCGATGCGGCCGCTGCAGGGGGCCACGGTGCAGCTGGTGGAGCTGCCCGAGGCCACGCGCGCGCGTTCGTTCAGCACCGGGGCCGGTGGCGCCTTCACCTTCGACAGCGTGTCGGCGGGGAGCTACCTGCTGGGCTTCTACCATCCGCTGCTCGACTCCATCTCGCTCGCCGGTCCCCTCTCGCGCATCACCGTGCGGGTGGGAGGCGAGATCCGCGCCCCCCTGGCCACCCCGTCGGCACCCACGCTCGTGCGCCAGCTGTGCGGCCCGCAGGCGCAACGCGACTCCAGCGGCGTCTACCTGGCCTTCGTGCGCTCGGCGACCGACGGTTACGGGCGCAGCGGCGCCGACGTGCGCGTCTCGTGGGCCGAACTTTCGGTGACGAGCGACGGCATCCGGCGACATGCGCCATCGCTGCAGGCCATCACCGGCGAGGCAGGCGGGGTGGCGTTGTGCGGCGTCCCGGTGGGCGCGCAGCTCCTGGCCCGGGCCTGGATCGGGAGCGACTCCAGCGGCTTTGCCGAGTTGGAGGTGCCGCCGCACGGGCTCCTGCGGCGCGACCTCTACATCGGGACGGCATTGGTCGACACGCTGCGCGCCGTCACGGCCGACTCGCAGCAACTCTCCACCACCGTGCTGCGCGGCAACGGAACGCTGCGGGGAACGGTGCGCCGCCCCGATGGCGCTCCCCTTCCCGGGGCGCGCGTCGGCATGTGGGGGAGCGGACTCGAGGCGGTGACCGATGACGCCGGGGCCTTCCGCATCGCCACCCTTCCCACCGGGACCTTCACGCTGGAGGCCCGCGCCATCGGCTTCATTCCGCTGCGCCGTGCGGTCGACCTGCGCGAGGGGGGTGAGACCGTCACCGAACTGCGCATGGAGTCGATGGCCACCTTCCTGGACACCGTGAAGGTCGTCGCCGAGCGCATCTTCACGTCGCGACGCATGCAGGAGTTCGAGAGCCGCCGCAGGGCGGGCTTCGGCTACTTCATGAACGAGCAGGAGATCGAGCGGCGGAACCCGTTCTTCGTGGCCGACATCATGCGCATGATACCCGGCGTGATGGTGCTGCCCGGGCGCAGCGCCTCGAGCGTGGTGGCGATGCGCGGGATGGGGCTGTCGACGACCTGCATTCCCGCCACCTTCATCGACGGCATCCAGGTCATGAACGACGACGGCAACCTGGACGCGCTGGTCAACGTGCAGGACATCCAGGCGGTGGAGGTCTACTCGCGCGGCGGCAGCATGCCCGCGCAATTCCAGACGCTGCTGGGGTGCGGCTCCATCGTGATCTGGACGGGCGGACGGACGCCGCAGCCGCGAAGGTAGGGGAGCGCCCGGTCGCGTCCGCGGCACGCGTGAGCGGATGGCAACGGAGACGGGTGCGGGTGGTTGGCGCACGATCGCCCGGTAGATTCCGCGCCATGCGCCATTCCCCACTGATCCACCGTCGGGCGGCCGTGCGCGCCGCCCTTCGCGCCGCCCTTCGCGCCGCCCTTCGCGCCGCCCTTCGCGCCGCCGCACTCGC
>CAZVDJ010000952.1:0-1798 GCA_964626245.1 uncultured Gemmatimonadaceae bacterium | reverse complement strand
CCGCGTGCGCATGCAGCGCACCGCAGCACCCCACGCCCGGCGCATCGACGATGGCATAGTCGTTGACGGTGAGGACGCGCTCGGTGGCGGCGTTGGTCTCGGACATCAGCCCGTCCATCACGCAGCCGTGGAGCACGGCCGCGGTGCCGCGCGACCCGTTGCCGCTGGCGGCATAGGGGCGCCGCGGCAGCGGGCGGCGCGTGGCGCCCAGCATGGCAAAGGCGAAGCCGAGCCGTCCATCCAGGCGCGCGAACAGCCGCGGAAGCCCCAGCGCGCGCGCGATGCGGGCGCCGAGCAGGGCTGCCCGCAGCGCCCACCGGCGGGCAAACGTCCCGAGCATGAGGCGCGCGACGAGTGGGAGCGGGCGTCGCGTGGCCAGCGTGGCGCGCGTGGCCTCGAGCAGCTGCCCGTACGGCACGCCGCTGGGACAGGCGCTCTCGCATCCCCGGCAGCCCAGGCACCGGTCGATGTGTTCGTGCACCACGGGGTCGTCGGGCGCCAGTTCCCCATCGGCCAGCGCGCGCATCAGGACGATGCGGCCGCGCGGCGAGTCGTTCTCGTCGTTGAGGGCGAGGTAGGTCGGGCATGACTGCAGGCAGAAGCCGCAGTGCACGCACAGGTCCATCCCGGGCATGGCCGCCGCGAGCGGCGTATCGGGGAGGGCGCACGACCTGACGGTCGCCGGGCCCGTGTGGGGAGCGACGCTCATGCCGGGGTGAAGCCCTCGAGGATGCCGCGATTGAGGAGGTGGTGCGGGTCGAAGGCGCGGCGAACACCTAACGAGAGCCGGTCGCCGGCAGCGGACGCGAGGCGGTCCCACGCCTCGTCGGGTAGTCGCTCGCCCACCAGCCGGCCGTGCGTGGCCAGTGCCGACACGAGCGAGGCGACCCGCGACCGCTGCGCGGCGGGAATGACGACCCGGATGATGCCACGGTCGACCGACGCGTGTCGCCATCCATCGAATGGGGCGCCCACCACGCCCCCCACCACGTCCCACAGTCCGGCGAGGGCCGAGGGGAGGGTAGAGCACCGGAAGGTCCAGTCTCCCGGGGAGACGCCTGCCGTGTGCCAGGTGGCCCACGCGTCGTGCGCGAGCGCTTCGGTGGTGCCAAGGGAGGACACGGCGGCCCGTTGGGCCGACACCGACGCAGCGTTCCCCGACAGCCGCACGAGGACGCACGGTCCGTCGTGAGACGCGCCCACGTGCGAGGCGAGGCCCTGATCCACCAGCTCCATGGCGATCGGCGCGAGTGGGGCGCTTCGCAGACTCCCGAGCACCGACGCCAGCGCCCGAGGGTCGCGCGGAACGTGCAGCGCCAGCGTCTCCTCGCACTCCGGGCGCGCGCGGAGCCGCATCGTGGCCTCGGTGATCACGCCGAGCGTGCCCCACGCGCCCACCGAGAGCCGCACGAGGTCGAAGCCCGCCACGTTCTTCACGACCCGCCCGCCCCCGTGCACCAGGGCGCCTCGGCCATCGACGAACGCCACTCCGAGCGTCAGGTCGCGCGGGTGGCCGAGGTGCGCGGCCAGCGGACCGGCCGAAGCGGTGGCGAGGGTGGCGCCTAACGTGCCGCGCGGGTCGCCCCAGGGGTCGAGCGGCAACCACTGGCCGAACGGGGCGGTGGCGGAGGCGATCTCGGCCAGCGAGGTGCCGGCACGCGCCGTGATCGTGAGGTCGCCGGGGACGTACTCCACAATGCCGCGAATGGCGCTGACGTCGAGTCGCGCGGCGAGCGTGTCGGTGGGGCGCCCCGCGTCGATCCACGAGACGGCGCCCGTGATGCGCAGGGGTGTGCCC
>CAZVDJ010000951.1:0-1813 GCA_964626245.1 uncultured Gemmatimonadaceae bacterium | reverse complement strand
CGCCTGGCGGACCGGGGGGCGTCCGGGTGCACCTCGCGGAGGGCGTGCGCCACCACCGCGGGTGTCACCGTGGGCTCGCGGCGCTGAAAGTCGGCGATGGTGGCGCGCAGCCGGTCGGCCAGCGCGCGCGTGCGCGGCGACGGCGTGGGGGGAGACTGCGGCGGAATGAGCATGGCGGGGGGGCGGACGGGAAACGCGGGCGTGGGGCGATGGGTCAGCCGAGCAGGAGGAACATCGCCGCCAGTAGCACGACGACGACGAACCCCAGCAGGGTGGCCATGAGGAGGGGTGGGTGTCCCCGGCGGCGAAGGCGGGCGATGATCACGGCGACTCCGAGTCGTGGGAGGGTGATGGCGGCGCATCGGCATGCCCCGGGGAGGCCGGTGCGTCCGGCGCTGCGCTCCGCTGGGCACGACCGGCCTGGCGGAGCGCAGCGCGAAGGAGGAACTCGACCTGCCCGTTGAGCGAGCGCAGGTCGTCATTGGCCCAGCGCTGGACAGCGTCGAGCACTTCCGGGTCGATGCGCAGGAGGAACGAACGTCGCGACGTCATGGGGAAGCGGCGGGCCAGGTGCTACGCGTCGCGGGCGCTCACTGGTAGATCGTGCCGGTGTTCACGACCGGCTGTGCGTCGTGGTCGGAACAGAGCACGACCAGGAGGTTGCTGACCATCGAGGCCTTGCGTTCCTCGTCGAGCGAGACGAGCCCCTTCTCCCCGATCATCGACAGCGCGTGTTCAACCATCCCCACCGCTCCCTCGACGATGCGCGAGCGCGCGGCGATGATGGCGGCCGCCTGCTGGCGGCGCAGCATCGCGTTGGCGATCTCGGGCGCGTAGGCCAGGTGACTCAGCCGCGCCTCGATCACCTCGACCCCCGCCTTCTGCAACCGGTCGGCCACCGCCAGCTGCAGCGCGTGCGAGACCTCCGAGGGATGCGTGCTGAGGGCCACGTCGGTGGCCGAGTGGGCGTCGTAGGGATACGTCTGCGCCAGGGCGCGCACCGCCGCCTCGGACTGCATCACCACGAAGTGCGCGTAGTCGTCCACCTCGAACACCGCTTCCGCCGTGTCCACCACCTTCCATACCACGACCGCCCCGATCTCGATGGGGTTGGAGTGGTTGTCGTTCACCTTCAGCTTGGCCGTCTCGAAGTTCCGGATGCGCAGCGACACCGGCTTCTTGGTGAAGAAGGGGTTGGCCCAGAAAAGGCCGGACTCCCGCACCGTCCCCACGTACCGTCCGAAGAGGGTGAGGACCTTCCCCTCGTTGGGCTGCACCGTGAAGAGCCCGACCAGGACGAGCGTCGAGGCCAGGAGGACGAGGACGCCGATGACGGCGTGCAGGGGCGACTGCGTGGAGGCGCCCACGATGATGCGCCAGACACCCAGTCCAAGGAGACCCAGTCCGACGACGAGCATGAGAAGCCCGCTGGTCCCCGGCTTGTTGATCTCTCGAAGCATGGTCGTACAATCTCCGGAAAGTGGTATCGAGATGATATCACTATGATATTGGAGCCGCAAGGGCCGGTGCTGAACGCGATTCCGGGGGCGCTGCAGGCCCCGCCGACTGCGAATCTCCCCACCGAGAACGCACCCACTCTTCGTCTCCCGCTTGACACTGGGCGCCCGCGCCCGACCATTCGCGCCATGCCGGCAGCCATTCGACTCGGGGCCCAGGGGTGGAACTACGACGCGTGGGTGGGGCCGTTCTATCCCAGCGGGACCCGTTCGGCCGACTACCTCACGACCTACGCCCGGGCCTTCGACACGGTCGAGGTGGACTCGACGTTCTACGCGATCCCGCCGGCGCAGAC
>CAZVDJ010000950.1:0-1816 GCA_964626245.1 uncultured Gemmatimonadaceae bacterium | reverse complement strand
GGTGCATGCGCCGCAACTCGAAGTGTCGCAGCCCACGTGCGTTCCCGTCAGGCGCAAGTCCTCGCGCAGGAAGTGCACCAGGAGCATGCGGGCGTCGACCTCACCCGCGTGTGCGCTGCCGTTCACCGTCACGGCAATCTTGTGCGTGCTCATCCTCAGCTCCTCCCCTGGGCTCGGGCCACGGCGCGCCGGATGGCGCGCTTGGCCAGGACGCGCGTGACATCGCGCTTGTAGTCGGCGGTGCCGCGCAGGTCGCTCGTGGGGTCGCACTCGGCCGCGGCGGCCCGCCCGGCTGCCTCGAACACCGACTCCGTTGCCGCCTGCCCCACCAGCGCGGCTTCCGCCCCTTTCGATCGCGTGGGAACGGGATTGACGTTGGTGGTGGCCACGCGCGCCGCGGCGATGGTGCCGCCGTTCATCGTCAGCTGCACCGCCACCGCGGAGGTGGCGTAGTCGCCCACCTTGCGCTCCATCTTCACGTAGGCGCCGCCTGACGAGGCGGCCGGTGCCGGGATGCGCACCTCGACCAGGATCTCGCCCGGCTGCAGCGAGGTCTCGAACAGGCTGACGAAGAAGTCGTCGATCGGGATGCTGCGCCGCCCCCCGCCCCCCTGCGCGACGATCGTCGCGCCGTAGGCGAGCATCACCGCCGGCTGGTCGTTGGCCGGGTCGGCGTGCGCCAGGTTGCCGCCCACGGTGGCGCGGTTGCGCACGAGCGGGTCGGCGATCACCGCCACCGCGTCGGCGAGCATCCCAAAGCGCGACTGCACCAACGGCGATTCCTCCACCCACGCCTCGGGGGTCATGGCGCCGATGGCGAGCCCACCACCGTCCTCGCGCACGTAGCGCAGCGTCTCGAGCTTGTTGAGGTCGATGAGGACCTCGGGCTGCGCGAAGCGAAAGCGCATGGCCGGGATGAGGGAGTGCCCTCCGGCCAGCACCTTGGCCGCCTCGCCGTGCCGCGACAGGAGCTGGAGCGCCTCATCCAGCGTCGCCGGCGCGTGGTAGTCGAAGGAAGCGGGGATCACGTGGGGTCTCGCAGGTTGCGGGTGAGTGTCCGCATCGCTCGCGCCCCCCGAATCACTCCCGGCGCGGCCGCGGAGGTCCGGGGTGCTGGCGGGCCCCAATACTGGCAGGCGGGGGAGCGAGCAGCAAGCACGCCGTCGCCGGCGCCGCGTTATGTCGCTCGCCCCACTTCGCGACGTAGGCGGTCGGCGTCGGGGCGGCGCGGGGGGCGGCGGGCAGGGACGCGCTGCAGGAGGTGGATGAACGACTCCAGCGAGGCGAGCGTGTGCGCCGGCAGCAGGTCGTCGACGAACTCGCGCGCGGCCGCCATTCCGCCTGCGGTGGGCTGGTACCGGGCGTCTCCCGCCAGCGGATTGAGCCAGATCACCCGGTGCGACCGATCGCGCAGCCGACGCATCTCCCGCCGCAACAGCGCCTGGTCGCCGCGATCGAGCCCGTCGCTCAGGATCACCGCCACAGCCCCGCGCCGCAGCACTCGGCGTCCCCAGCGCCGGTTGAACTCCCGCAGCGATTCACCAATGCGCGTGCCGCCGGCCCAGTCCACCACCTCGGCGGCCGCGGCGGCGACGGCGCGGTTGACGTTGCGGCGGCGCAGCGGCGGGGTGAGGCGCGTGAGGCGCGTGCCGAAGACGAAGACTTCCACCTGCCGGCGCCGGCGAACCGCGGCGTGCAGGAACTGCAGCAGCACCCGCGAATGCCGTTCCATGGACCCCGAAATGTCGGCGATGAAGACGACGGGGCGCTCGGCCAGCCGCCGCTCGCGGCGCGGCAGCTCGAGCACCAGCCCCCC
>CAZVDJ010000949.1:0-1827 GCA_964626245.1 uncultured Gemmatimonadaceae bacterium | reverse complement strand
CGGGGGTGGGTGGTGGCGGGGCGCTGGTCTACTGGGACCAGCGACGGCGCACGGCCGAGTACCTGGACTTCTACCCGTCGCAGCCGGTGGAGCGCTGGCGCGGCGCGAAGGCCGACTCGAGCGTGCCGCTTCGCATTGCCGCGATTCCGGGAAACGTGGCCGGGCTGCTGGAGGCGCACGAGCGCCATGGCCGCCTGACGAGGGCGCAGGTGCTGGCGCCGGCGATCGCCCTCGCGGAGCGCGGCTTTCCCGTCTATCCCGTGCTCGCCGAGCTGCTGGCGCGTGATACCACGCGCCTCAAGCGCGACTCCATCGCCCGCCGGCTCTACTGGCCAAACGGGCGATTGCTGGGGATCGGCGACACGCTGCGCAACGCCAGCCTGGCCACGGTGCTCACGCGCGTCGCCGCCAGCGGGCGCGACGGCTTCTACCGTGGTCCCACCGCGCAGGCGCTGGTGACACGACTGAACGCCGGCGGCCACCCGGCCACGCTGGACGACGTGGCGGCGTACCAGCCGCAATGGAAGCGCCCCCTCTGCACCACCTATCGCGGGCGGACGGTCCTGTCGGCGCCACCTCCCATGGGCGGGTTGCAGCTCCTGCACACGCTGGAGCTGCTGGAGGCGAAGGAGCTGCCGGCGCTCGGACTGCCGACCCGCATCGCCGCCGCCTTCGACCTGTTCACCTCGGCGATGTCGGTGGGGATCCTGGCGCACGCGGGCAACGACGACCCCCGCTGGAAGGCGATTCCCGCGCGCGGGCTGGTGAGCAGCGGCTTCGCCGCCTCGTGGAAGGACGTGGTGGGCGCCGGGCGCGCGGTGGATTCCGTGCCGGCGCGCGACGCGCGACCGTTCGACGGCGAGGTCACGGCCGAGTGCCGCGCACAGCGACCGTTCCCCGAGGCTGCCGTCGCTGCACCTGACGGCGGTGGATCGGTCGACTTCGCGGTGCGGGATACGGCGTCGGGTGGCGAGACGACCCACCTCTCGGTGGTGGACGCCGACGGCAATGCCGTGGCCGTGACGGTGACCAACTCGTCGATGTTCGGCTCGGGCGTGGCGGCGGCCGGCTTCTGGCTCAACGATTCCGGTTGGTGGCCGCGCGACGCCAACGCCATTCCGCCCTCACTCCCCTCGCAGTGGCGCACCCGCATCACCACCATCGCCCCCACCATCTTCGTACGCGATGGATCGGTGGAGCTGGTGGTGGGATCGCCTGGCGGCGGGCGCATTCCCTTTGCGCTGGCGCAGAGCATTGCCTACGTGGTGGACTACGGGCTCGACCCGCTGGAGGCGCTGCGCATGCCGCGTCTCTACCCCACGCGCACTCGGCGCGTAGAGGTGGAAGGGGGCTTTGACGCCGATGTGTTGGCCGGGGCCAAGGCCATGGGCTACCTGCCGGTGCTGCCGGGCTTTGGCTATGCCCGCGTCTACCTCATCGCCCGTCGGGGCAACGGCTGGGTGGCGGCGGCCGACCCACGCCACGACGGCGAGGCGCGCGCGTGGTGAACGCCGCGTAACGACGCGACGCCGGTCAGCGCCGCCCGCGGCGCCGCACGACCTCCACTTCGGCGCCGATCACGCCGAAGCCGTTCCAGTGCGACCCACGCGCCACGCGGTCGAGCAACTCCCGTCCGCGCGCGGAGTCGCCGCGCATCACCAGGAACTGTCCCACCGCGTACCCGCTCGTGGAAAAGCGCACCGAATCGGACGACGCGGCCTGCAGCACCTGGTCCGGCGTGCGCACGCCCTTGTACATCAGGAGGTTCTCGTAGTACGAGCGGTTGGTGTTGACCGTCATCCCCTCGCGAATGGTGGCGAGCAGGCG
>CAZVDJ010000948.1:0-1830 GCA_964626245.1 uncultured Gemmatimonadaceae bacterium | reverse complement strand
CGCCGGCGCCGGAGCCGTCCACGCTGGTGACGGCGGCGCATGCGGCCACGGTGGGGCCGGGGGGGACGCGCGTGGCGCGGCTCAGGCGGCAACTGGCGGGGGACGTGGACGCGATCGTGCTGCAGCTGTTGCGCAAGGAGCCGGCGCGCCGCTACGCCTCGGCCGAGCAGCTGGGCGAGGACCTGCGCCGCGTCCTCGACGGGCGCCCCGTCCTGGCCCGCCGCGACGCGCTCGGCTACCGCGCCGCCAAGTTCCTCCGCCGCCGCCGCGTCGAGGTCGCCGCCGGGGCCGTGGTCGTGGCCTCGCTGCTGGGAGGGATTGCGGCTGCGGCGCGCCAGGCGCGGGTGGCGGACATGGAACGCGCCAAGATGGAACAGGTGAACAGCTTCCTGGCCACCATGCTGGCCGCGGTCGACCCGGCCAACAGCAGCGGTCGCGACGTCACGGTCGCGGAGGTGCTGACCCAGGCGGCGCGTGACGTGGCCCAGCAGCGCCTGGCCCCGGAGATCGAGGCCGAGCTGCGGCAGACGATCGGGCAGACGTTCTACGGGCTCGGGATGTACGACTCGGCGGGAGTGCACATCGAGCGCGCGTACGACCTGCGCCGTCAGGTGCATGGCGCGCTGGACCAGCGCACCGCGCAGTCGTTCTCGTGGCGCGTGCTGATGGCCGAGGCGCGGTCGGAGTTCGCGGTGGCCGAGTCGCTGGCGCGCCTGGACGTGGAGATGCAGCGACGCATGCCGCGCGGACAGCGGAACGCCGCCCAGCTGGCCACGGCGCTGGACAACCTGGCGCGCATGATCGAGCACCAGGGGCGGCTGGATGACGCGTTTCCGATAAAGCTGGAGTCGATCGGGATTCGCCGGGCGGGGAACGATTCGGCCTCGCTCAGTTCGCTCCCCTACGCGCTCAACAACCTCTCCGTCTCCTACACCTACAAGGGCGACTATCCGCGCGCCGACTCGCTGATGCGCGAGGCGATGGAGGTCGAGCGGCGCATTCGGGGCCCGGCGTCCATGTACACCGGCAACATGCTGCGCGCGTGGGCGTCGCTGAAGGACGAGATGGGTGAGCGGGCGGTGGCCGATTCGCTGGTACGCGAATCGATTCGCATCCTGCGCGTCGCGCTGGGCCCCACGCACGCCGACTACCTGCGTTCGCTCGCCATGCTCGCGCAGCTGCGCTACACGTCCAACGACATGCCCGGCACGATCGAGGTTGCGCGCGAGGTGGAGGCACAGATCGGCAAGGGGCTGCACGAGGGGGAGCCATCGGCGGCCGCCGTGCTGCAGGCGCTGGGGCTGGCGCTCGACTCGCTGCGCCGCTTCGAGGCGGCCGACTCCGCACTCGCGCGATCGCTGGCCATCCGTCGCAAGTACATGCCCCCCGACCACTGGGCCATCGCCTCGTCCGAGTCGGTGTACGGCTACCACCTGGGGCGAATGGGGCGGCACGCGGAAGCGGAACGCATCCTCACCGGCGCGTACGAGAAGATGGCCGCGGCGCGTGGTGCCGACGCCTACGTGACCCGGCGGGTGGCGGTGCGGCTGGCGGAGCTGATGGAGAAGCTCGGGCGCACGGCCGACGCGCGCCGCTGGCGCGACCGGGGGGAGGGAGCCGGCGATGACTGACCCGACGCCGCTGACCCCTACACGGATGGAGCAGGTGCGGTCGCTGTTCGATGCCGCGCTCGAGGTGGACACGGCCGAGCGACACGCCTTCGTGGCGCGCGCCTGCGGCGCGGACCACACGCTGCGCGCCGAGGTGGAGTCGCTCCTGGCGGCGCTGGATCGCGCCGACGACCGGTGGGAGCGCCCGGCGGGGGACGTG
>CAZVDJ010000947.1:0-1834 GCA_964626245.1 uncultured Gemmatimonadaceae bacterium | reverse complement strand
GGCCGACCCGCGCGGCGCGGCCCCCGGCGAGGTGGAGGCCGCCGTTAGGCGCCTGCCGTCGGTCGTCTGGCTGGCACACTCGGTCCACGGCGGCGAGGCCTCGGGCGTGGAGGCGGGGCTCGCCCTGCTCTACCAGCTCGCCGCCGGCACCGACGCCGAGACGATGATGGCGCTGGACAGCACCATCGTCCTGATCGATCCCAACCAGAACCCCGACGGGCGCGAGCGGCACACGCACGACCTGGAGCGCACGTGGAGCGCGCAGGGGGTGGCGAGCGAGCCCGGGGCGCTCAACAACGCCGGCTCGTGGCCGGGGCCGCGCACCTCGCACTACTACTTCGACCTCAATCGCGACTGGTTCATCCAGTCACACCCCGAGTCGCGCGGGCGGGTGAAGGCCTACATGCAGTGGTGGCCGCACGTCGCCGTCGACCTGCACGAGCAGGGGTCGAGCGCCTCGTTCTACTTTGCCCCGCCGCGCGAGCCGGACAACAAGAACAACCCGGCGCACCTTCCCAAGTGGTTCGACATCTTCGCCGCCGCGCACGGCGCGGCCTTCGACGCGCATGGCTGGTCGTACTTCCGGCGTGAAGGCTACGACTCGTTCTATCCAGGCTATGGCGAGGGGTGGCCGATGCTGACTGGGAGCGTGGGGATGCTCTTCGAGTCGGCGTCGAGCGCCGGGGGGGCCGTGAGGCGCAACGACGGGACGCTGCGCACGCTGCGCCAGGCGGCGTGGGAACACTACACGGCGGAGTGGACCACGGTGCGCACCGCCGCGCGTCGCCGCACGGAGCTGGTGGGCGACTTTGCGAAGTCGCGCGCCGACGCGATCACGAAGCACGCGCGCGGCCCCATGCGCGCCGTCGTCCTCGAGCGCGACGAGCAGGGGCGCGCCGACTCGCTCGTGGCGCGCCTGCGCGACAACGGGATCGAGGTGCAGCGCCTGACGAGTGACGCCACGCTCGCCGACGCCACCCCGTTCGGCGCCAGCGCCGCGCAGCCGGTGCGCCTGCGCGCCGGGAGCTACGTGGTCGACTTCTCGCAGCCGCAGGGGCACCTGGCCAAGGCGTTGCTCGAACCCGACGCCGAGCTCGACTCGGCGTTCATCCGCTTCGAACTGGAGCTCAGGCGCACCGGGCAGCGCAACCGCTTCTACGACATCACCGCCTGGTCCATGCCGCTGGCCTACCGCGTGAATGCCTGGTGGACGCGCAGCGTCCCGGCCGGGGCAACGCCGGTGACCGAGATGGCACGCGACGCCATGCCCGGGACGGCGCGCGCGCGCTACGGCTATGCCTTCGCTCCCGGCAGCGAGGCCAGTGTGCGCCTGCTGGCGGCGCTGCTGAAGGACTCGGTGCGCGTGTGGCACGCGCCCAAGCCGTTCACCAGCGGCGGGGCGCGCTTTCCGCAGGGCGCCTTCCTGGTGCGCGTGGCCGCCAACCGCGCCGACGTGCACGACGTCGTCGCCGCGCGCGCCCGCCTCGGTGGCGCGCGCCGTAGCCCCATATCAACTGCCCGCGTGGACGAGGGGACCCACCGGGGGAGCAACTACCTCGTCCCCGTGCAGCCGCCGCCCGTGACCGGGGTGCCGTCCATGCCGCACGCGGGACGATCGATGGTGCCGCACGCCGTGTCGGGGTCGGGCACGGGCACGCAGGTGGTGCGGTTGCAGACCAAGCTGGTCGAGCTGCAGGGCGTCGCGCCGTCGCAGCACGCCTGGCCCTCGTCGCCGCAGGCGTTGCAGCGTCCGCCGCTGCACACCAAGCCGGCGCGGCAGGTGAAGCCGGTGCAGCACCCGGTGCCCTGGTGGCTGCTGGAGTCAGCCGCCTGG
>CAZVDJ010000946.1:0-1836 GCA_964626245.1 uncultured Gemmatimonadaceae bacterium | reverse complement strand
CCCACCACTCCGTCGTCGCGAAAGTCCACCGCCAGCTGCGCCAGCTGCATCGACGTGGCCGGCGACAGGTGGCGCAGCGCGCAGACCAGTACGCGGGAGACGATGCCGTGGTCGCGCTCCGCGCGTCGCAGCCCCCGCAGCGGCGCCTCCACCGCCTGGCCGAGCGACAGGCCGCCGCGCGTGTTCAGCACCGGGGCGTACCGCACCTCCAGGTAGCGCACCCCTTCGCGCGCCGCATCCTCCGCGAGCTCGTACGCCACGCGTTCCAGCGACTCCGCCGACTGCATCACCGCCAGGGTGATGTCGAATCGCTCCAGGTAGTCCTCCAGGCGACGGGCGTCGGTCACCACCATGAAGTCGGCGAGCGCCTCGGCGTCGTTGCGCGGCATCGTGACGTGCGCCTCGCGCGCGAGCTCCAGCATGGTCGCCGGGCGCAACGAGCCGTCCAGGTGGCAGTGCAGTTCGGCCTTGGGCAGCTGCTCCAGCAGCGTGCGCGTCAGGACCGTCATGCGCTGGCCGGGTCCGCGTCGTCGTCCATCGCCGAGCCGGCGGCGGTGTCGGGAGGTGCCGCGTCGCCGGTGGCCGCACGGGACGCATGCCGTGGACGGTTGGCGATGACACGGAAGATCGCGCCGTGGTACAGCGGATCACCTGCCGCCACGGGCAGCCCGCGCGAATCGGTGATCAGGCGGTTGCCGGCGACGATGGCGTCGGCCAGCGCCGGGTCGAAGAGGCGCACGGCATCGATGGGCGCGCCGTCGGCCGGCGCGTCGATGCCGCGGCCATTCACGTACACGCGCACGGTGGCGCTCATGATGGGCTCGGGCGTGCGGAGGGAGGTCACGGCGTGCGCGCGGGGATGAGGCGCTGGTCGGTCGGGGCGCGCACCGGTTGCGGCTGGCTGCGGACGTACGACGCCAGCGCGTCGACGTCCACGACCTTGAGGTCCTCGATACCCAGGTGGTGCTCCGGGACAAACAGGCCGTTGCCGCCCACCGCCAGGAAGTCGCTGAGGACGATGCGGTAGATGCGCCGCGGGCTGAACGGGCGTCCGTCGGCGAACTGCAGGCGCGTGATGCGCGAGCCGGCCGGGCGGTCGGGGTCGTAGTGGAGGCGCACGCCGCTCACGTTGAAGTATCCCGGCTCCTCGCCGGAGACGAGCTTTTCCAGCCACGGCCGCAGGTCGGCACCGCGGGCCCGCACCCGCACCAGCGCATTGCCGAACGGGGCCACCTCGAACAGCGCGCCGTACGTGGCCGGGCCGGCAGCAAGCGGGGCGCGCACGCCGCCGCGGTTCATCACCGCGATGTCGCCCTTTCCCGCGGCGCGCTGCGCGTCGGCGATCAGGTTGCCTAACGCCGACTGCGTCCCGGGCGCCATGCGCTCGGCGATCGTCCCCACCACCACGCCGAACGCCTCGCGCGTGCGTGCCAGCACCTGCTCCGTGTAGCCGGCCACCATCGAATCGGCCGGCACCGAGTCGGGGCGGACGTTGCGCAGGTGCACCGACGTACCCCCACCCGCATGCAACGGGACGTCCACCACCCCGATCGCCGACCCGCGCGAGAAGGCCTGCACCACCGGGATCCCGCGGATCACGGCGGCCACCGGCGAGTGCGTGTGCCCGCTCACGATCGCGTCGATGCGCTCCGTGACCTGCTGTGCCAGCTCGATGATCTCGCCGTCGCATCGGTTGGCGTCGTCACGCTGGCAGAAGGCGCCGGCGTGGGCCACCACCACCACCGCGTCGGCCCCCCGCGCCCGCAGCGATCGCGCGTGCTCGTCCACGATGGGCGCCGGCGGGAGGAATCGCATGGCCGCCACGTTGGTGGGACG
>CAZVDJ010000945.1:230-1836 GCA_964626245.1 uncultured Gemmatimonadaceae bacterium | reverse complement strand
CCCCGAGGCCCTGGCGAGCGACGTGGAGCAGTTCGAGCGCGCCGTCTCGGGCGGCGACCTCGAGGGAGCGGTGGCCGCGTACGGCGGTCCCTTCCTGGACGGCTTCCATGTGGAAGACGCCGGGGAGTTCGAGCGTTGGGTCGACGGCGAACGGGCCCGGCTGGCGGCGCGCTACGCCGACGTCCTGGGTAGGCTCGCCGGCGCCTGCGAGTCGAGCGGCGACGGGGCGGGGGCGGTGCGCTGGCTCCAGAAACTGGCCGCGCACGATCCATATGATGGCCGCGCGGCCGCGCGGCTCATGCAGGCGTTGCACGCGTCGGGAAACCGCGCCGCCGCGCTTCAGCACGCGCGCGTGCACGCCGCGCTCCTGCGTGCCGAATTCGACGCCGAGCCTGACGAGACGGTGCGGGCGCTGGCCGAACGGTTGCGCGCCGAACCGGCGCCGGTCGCGTTGCTCGACGCCGCTCCCGTCCCGGTCACCCCGGATGTGCCGCTGGCCCCGACTCCTCCCGACGACCTGAAGGTCGGCCCGTCGCCTGTCTACCACGCGCCGCTTCCCTCGCGGCACCGCCACTCGTGGGCCTTTATCGCCACCGGTGCCGCGTTCGCCGTGCTCGCCCCCATGACGTTGTCGGCCAACCTGCGGACGGGGGACGATGCCACCTTGCAGCCGGCGGCCGTTGCCGCCGCGGCAACCGCCCACGCGCCCTCCGCGCGCACCGCGGCGCGCTCCATCGCCGTCCTCCCGTTCGAGGAGCTGGGCCCGTCGCGCGCGTCGACCTACTTCAGCGACGGCCTCACCGAGGAGATCATCGGCCTGCTGGGTCGTGTTGAGGGACTGCGGGTCGCCGCGCGCAGCTCGTCGCTCGCGCTGCGCGGCGTTGCGCTTCCCGCCCCACGCATCGGCGACACGCTGGGGGTGGAGGCACTGCTGGAAGGCAGCGTGCGCCGCGTCGACGGACGGGTGCGCGTCTCGGCGCGGCTCATCGACGCCCGCGACGGCTTCCAGCGCTGGTCGAACAGCTACGACCGGCACGAGTCGGACCTGATCGCCCTGCAGAACGACCTGGCCAGCGCGATCGTGGGGGCGCTGCAGCTGGAGCTGGATCCCACCTCGAGGGACGCGGGCGCGCGCACCACCGGGAGTGCCGAGGTCTACGACCTGTACCTGCGTGGCGCATTTGCACGCAACAAGCTGTCGGGCGAAGAGCTTCGGCGGGCGGCCGACTTCTTCGAGCGCGCCATCCGTCTCGATTCGAGCTATGCACCAGCGTGGGCCGGATTGGCCACGACGCTGGGCCCGCTGGTCTGGTATGGCCACATGCCGCGCGAGGAGGGGGCCCCCCGCATGCGGCAGGCAGCGCGTCGCGCCGTGGCGCTCGATTCCTCACTCGTGGAGGGGCACGTCGCGCTGGGGATGTCTCACTTCTTCGTCGACTGGAACTGGAGCGGCGCCGAGCGGGCCTTTCGGCGGGCGGTGGCGCTCAACCCGAATGACGCGGCGGCGCACCACTTCCTGGCCAACCACCTGCGGGCGATGGGGCGCCTGGACGAGGCGATCGCGGAGCGGACACGCGCGCTCTCGCTCGACCCGCTCTCGGTGCGC
>CAZVDJ010000945.1:0-220 GCA_964626245.1 uncultured Gemmatimonadaceae bacterium | reverse complement strand
GGGATGCAGCTGGGCTCCGACTACTTCGTGGCTGGGGAGCTGTCGCGATCGGTGGAGCAGTTCCGCCGCGCGCTGGAACTGGAGCCGCGATCCCCGGCGGTACTGGGAGAAGGGCCGCAGGTGGGGTTCGGCCTCGGGCACGTCCTCGAGCGCCAGGGCGAGGCGGCGCCGGCGCTGCGCGAGTACCTCCGCATCGACTCGCTCACCGGCGCGACCACCC
>CAZVDJ010000944.1:0-1846 GCA_964626245.1 uncultured Gemmatimonadaceae bacterium | reverse complement strand
GATGCCACCCGCCAGCTGGCCAATGGCGTTGAGCTTGTCCACCTGCCGCATCTCGGCCTGGGCACGAAGGAGATCGGCCTGGGCCATGCGCGCGCTCACCAGGTTGGCCGCCGAGAGGAGGAACGACGCCTCATCGGTCGTCCACGTGCGCACCTCTCGCGCTTCCGTGGCCACCAGGTTCCCGATGATCCGACCGCGCGACCGTACGTGCGCGCGCAGGTAGGCCTTCACCCCGATCGGCTGCAGGACTTCCTCGTAGAAGCGCCGCATGGCCGGGTCGTTCGCCGGATCGTTGGCCGCGAACACTTCGTGCTGCACGAACTGCCGCTCGAAGAGGTCGGGATAGCGCTGCATGTCCAGCACCGGCGGGGGCGTTCCCGACGCACGCGGCGGATAGCCGGCCATGAGTGTCAGGCTCGCGGGTGCCTCCTCGAAGCGCCAGATCGCCGCGGACGACGCGTCGAGCGCCACGGCCACGACGCGCGCGATGTCCTCCAGAAGCTCCGGCAGTTCCTCGGCGTCCTGGATCTCCACGCGCGTGAGTGTCGCCATGGCCGCCTCGTAGCGGGCATGGCGCTCGTTGCGGGCGCGCAGCGCCTCCGACGCCTCCCGGCGGGCCGTGATGTCCTGGACCTGCGAGACGAAGTGCAGCACGCTCCCGTCGTCACGACGCACCGCGCACGTATTCAGGTGGATCCAGACCACCGAGCCATCCGGCCGCACGTACCGCTTCTCGCGCTCCCAGGCGTCACGGGTCCCCTCGATCGCCTCGCGCAGGTGGGCCAGGTCGACGGCGATGTCGTCGGGGTGGGTCAGGTCGGTGATCGACATCCCGAGCATTGCGTCACGATCGCGCCCCGTGATGGCGCAGAGCGCAGGATTGACCTCCAGCCACCGTCCGTCAGGCGCAACGATTGCGATGCCGATCGGCGAGTGCAGCAGCGCCGACCGAAAGCGCGCCTCGCTCTCGTGCAGCGTGTCGACCATGACGTTCACCGCGCGGGAGAGGCTTCGGACCTCCTCGTCCCCGTGCTCGGCCACGCGTGCCGGCGTGCGGCCGCGACTCACGTCGGACAGGGCGCGCGCCACATGCGCCATCGGTTCGCTCAGGCGCCGGGACATGCGCAGCGCGAGCCCCACCGCCGCCGCAACGGCCAGCACCGCCACCGCGAAGGATGCGAGGAGGACCGACTGCAGGTCGTCGCGACTCGCGATGGTGTTGGCCTTTGCGGACTCCGCGATCGCCACGTTGATCCGCTCCAGCTGCGTCACCAGCGAGTCGACCTGTCTTCCGTCGTCGTCGAGCGCGCGATTCAGGCGGAGCAGTACGGCTCGCCACTCGCCGGTCGTTGCACCCTGGCGGTCCGCCGCACGTGCCCTGGAGTCTCGTGCGCCCAGGGCGGCGAGCGAATCCAGCTGCTCCCCCGCAGCCACGAGCGAGTCCAGGCGCGCGGTCCAGCGGGACTCCACGGGCAGGAAGCGCTCCCAGGTGGCGCGCTCCTCGGGCGTTTGCGGGAGCGGTGCGTAGCGGTCGCGCCCTTGCTGATAGTCAGCGCGTGCCTTGCCGATGCGGGCCAGGACGCGCTCACGCGCCAGGGCATCGAGACTCCCTTCATCGAGGGCGAATCGCGACGTCTCCAGCTCGCGCTGCGCACCACGCATCTGCATCAGCCCTTGCAGGCTCGGCAGGCGAACGACGCCCACTTCGTAGAGCGCGGAGCCCAGCCGACGGACTTGCCAGACGCTCAGGAAAGCCGAGGCGAGCGCCAACGCCGCGACCGCGAGGAACGCCCCCATCAACCGAGACTGCAGCCGCACCAGCGCCTCCCCTCATGGTTCGCAGCGG
>CAZVDJ010000943.1:0-1848 GCA_964626245.1 uncultured Gemmatimonadaceae bacterium | reverse complement strand
GGCGCAGGCGCACCTGGCGCAGGCGCGCCGGCTGGCGCCGATGCGCCCCGACGTGCTGCAGGCCATCGGACAGCTCGCGCACGCCATGGGCGACGACCTGCTGGCGATCGAGTCGTATCGCCACGCCATCGCGCTGGACGAGGACTTTGCCGCCTGCCGGGTGCAGCTGGCGGAGCGCCTGCGCGTCGCGGGGTTGCTGGAGGACGCGGAGCGCGAGCTGGTGGCGGCCCTCGCGAGCGTCCCCACCTATGCCGATGCGGTGCTGGCGCTGGCCGCGCTGCGCCGCGAGACGGGGGCGGCGCTCGACACGATCGAGCTGCTGGCCGACTTCCTCGGCCGGGACCCGTACCACCTGGAGGCGCTCGCATCGCTGGGCGAGTCGCTCTACCTCGCGGGCCGGCGCGACGACGCCCGCTTCGCCTTCGACCGCGTGCTGCGCTTCGACGCCGAACACGTGGCGGCGCTCTTCTTCGACGGCGTGCTGCTGGGCGAAGGGCACCAGTACGACGCCGCGATCGAGCGCTGGCAGCGCGTGACGGAGCTGGAACCGGCCAGCGCCTTCGCCCGCCGCGCCCGGCGCGAGATGCGCACCGCGCAGGACCTGCAGCGGATCTTTGTGGGCCGGCCGCAGCGTGACGATCGCGGGGGACGACATGGCGATTGAGGGCCCGCTCCGCGAGCTTGGCATTCACGACGTCTTCCAGCTCCTGGACCTGAGCCGCAAGACGGGGCGCCTGCGCGTGACGTCTGCGCTGCGTGACAACGAGGGAACCGTCTACTTCAAGGACGGCCGCGTCGTCTCGGCCACCGTGCGGTCCAACCCGCATCCCCTGGGGGCGGTGCTGCTGCGCGCCGGCAAGGTGACCGAGGCCGACCTCGAGCGCGCCCGCGCGGCGCAGCAGGAGTCCGGCGCGGCGCGCCGCCTGGGCGAGATCCTGCTGGAACAGGGGGCCATCAGCCAGCGCGAGCTCGATCGCCACGTCCGGCACCAGGTGGAGGCGGTCGTCTTCGAGCTCATGTCGTGGCAGGAAGGCTTCTTCTCCTTCACCGAGGTCGACCTGGACGGCATGGTGGTGGAGGCCACGACGGCGGTGACGACGGAGGCCCTGCTGATGGAGGGAGCCCGCCGCATCGACGAGTGGGCGCGCATCCAGCAGCGGATCCCGCACCTGGGGATGATCCCGTCGCTGGCGCCGCCCACGGGCGAGCAGCCCGGGACGCTCGACCTGCGCCCTAACGAGTGGGAGGTCCTGGCGGCGATCGACGGGGAGTCCGACCTGCGCGCCGTGGCGACGAGCCTGGGGCGGAGCGACTTCGACGTCGCCAAGGTGGCGTTCGGCCTGGCCGCGACGGGGATCATCGTGCTGCGCGAGCCGGTGGCGCAGGCGCCCCCGCGCGACGAGCCCGCCGAGCTGGCCACGCTGCTGAACGATGCGCGCGAGGCGCTGCGTGAGCAGCGCCCCGACGAGGCGCTGGCGTTCGGCGCGACCGCCGTGTCGCTGGCGCCGAACGATGCCGAGGCGCGGTTGCTCCTGGCGAGGGCCCTCTTCCAGCTCGATCGCGAGGCCGAGGGTGAGGAGGAGCTGCGGCGCGCGCTGGAGCTCGACGGCCGCAACCCGGCGGCCTTGATGGAGGCGGCGCGCCTGGCCGCGCGGCGCGGCGAGCTGGGGCTGGCGATTGCCCAGTGGCAGCGGGTGGTGGTGGCCAATCCCGCGTCGCCGCTGGCGGACCAGGCGCGCGATGCCATTGCGCACGCCTCGCGCCTGAGCGCGGTGCTGGAGGCGGTTGATGCGTGACGAGATTGCCCGCCTGAGCGACTCGGTGGCGCGCGACCCGGCCGGGATGGGG
>CAZVDJ010000942.1:0-1850 GCA_964626245.1 uncultured Gemmatimonadaceae bacterium | reverse complement strand
TCGACATAGGCCCTGAGTTCCTGTGCGGACTTTCCCATCACCGGCTGAGGCACGAGGAGCTTGCCGCCGCGCACGCGCAGGATCGTCACGCAGGCGTCGTCGCCATCACGCGCGTAACCCACCACGTCGCGGTCACCGCCCTCCACCTGCACCACGACGGTAGGTTCCTCGAGGGTCTCGAGCCGCAGCAGGGCGTCGCGCAGCTCGGCCGCACGCTCGAAGTTGAGCGACGCCGAGGCGTCGAGCATGCGCTCGCGCACGCGGCCGATCACCTCCGCCGTGCGGCCGTCGAGGAACAGCACGACCTCGTCGATCATGGCGCGATACCCGGGCTCTCCCTGGTAGCCGACGCACGGCGCCTTGCACTTGCCGATGTGGTAGTCCAGGCAGGGACGGTCAGGAACTTCCTCGGGCAGCGCGTAGTGGCACGAGCGAACGGTGAAGATGCGCTTGACCACGTTGAGCGCGCGCCGCATGGCCCCCACGTCGGTGTACGGGCCGAAGTAACGCCCGCCATCATTGACCAGGCGGCGCGTGACGAAGACGCGCGGAAACGGTTCCTGCAGCGTGACCTTGATGTACGGATACGACTTGTCGTCGCGCAGCGCGATGTTGAAGCGCGGCCGGTACTCCTTGATCAGGTTCGCCTCGAGGATGAGCGCGTGCGCCTCGGACGGCACCACGATGGTGTCGAGTTCCGCGATGAGCCGCACGAGATGCTGCGTCTTGACCGACGCCACGTGATCGGCGGCGAAGTAGCTGCGCACGCGCGATCGCAGTCGCTTGGCCTTCCCCACGTACAGCACCGTCCCCTCGACGTCCTTCCACAGGTAGACGCCGGGAGACTCCGGAAGGTGCGGGAGCTTGGCGGCGACGGCCGCCGGGACCTCGAGCATGGCGGAAAGCTACCCGGTCACCCTTGGTCGCCGCGCCGCGGGCGCGCTCTCCCGATGCCTAGCCGCGCCGCAATGGCCCGCGCCTGCGGAATGCCGGTGGCGAAGGACGCCACGCCGTAACCCGCCGAGTAGGTGGCCAGCACCATGAGGCTCGCCAGGAGCGGCGGGAGCCCGGTGAGTGCGACGCGGGCGCCCCACCCCAGCGCCGCCGCCGCCAGGGCGCACCCCCAGAGCGTGAGCACCGTGAGGCGCGGAACGGCGACCGCCCCGATCCGACGCCCCACCGCGCGGCGAAGCAGCGCGAACTCCACCCAGGCCGCACAGCCGGCCGACGCGGTGAGCCCCGTGACGGCCCATCGCGGATCGAGGCCGAGCGCCCCCGGAAGCCAGAGCGACCCGACGAGTCCGAGCGCGGTGGTGAGGGCCACCCGCACCATCGCAAACCGCAGCGGCGTGCGCGTGTCGCGGAGTGCGTACAGGGCGCTGGCATACAGGCGTCCCAGCGTCGAGGCCAGCAGGCCGACGGCGGAACCGGCCAGCACGCCCCACACCCATTGCACCTGGCGATTGCCGAACTCGCCTCCCTCGAAGACCACGCGCGCCAGGAGGTCGCCAAAGGCGAGGAAGGCCACGGCCGAGGGAACGATGAAGAAGGCAATGCGGCGCAGCCCCAGGCCGAGCCGTTCCCGCAGGCGCGCCGCCACCTCCTCGTCCTCGCCGGTCACGCTCGACATCGACGGGAGTTCGGCGGCCTGGATCGACATGCCGAAGAGCGACACCGGGAGCATGTACAGCAGCTGCACGTTGTTCAGGATGGTGGCGGCGCCCGCCACCAGGAACGAGGCGATGAAGGAGTCGATGTAGGCGCTCAGCTGCGTGACGCCACGCCCCACGAAGACCGGGGCAAAGTTCTGGAGCACCGTACGCACGTGCGGCGAGAGCACGCTCACGGTC
>CAZVDJ010000941.1:0-1851 GCA_964626245.1 uncultured Gemmatimonadaceae bacterium | reverse complement strand
CAGCCCAGCCGTCACGGTCGCGATAGGCCGCGAGCGCGCGCGAGATGGCGTCGGCGAAGTAGCGCGCCTCGTAGGGGTGGAAGCGAAAGCCGTTGCCTTCGTATCCCTCATGGACCGTGTCGTTGAGCCCGCCGGTAGCGCGTACGATGGGGACGCTGCCGTAGCGCAGTGCGATCATCTGCCCCAGCCCGCATGGCTCGAAGCGTGATGGCATGAGGAAGGCGTCGCTGCCGGCATAGATGCGCTGTGCGAGGGCGGCGTCGAAGCCGATGCGCGCGGCGACCCGATCGCGGTGCGCCTCCGCATAGCGGGTGTAGACGTGCTCCCAGTGCGCGTGCCCGGACCCCAGCAGCACGACCTGCGCATCGGTCTCCCGCATGAGCCACGGCATCACGCCGTCCAGCAGGTCCAGCCCCTTCTGGTCCACCAGGCGCGTGACGATCCCCAGGAGTGGGCGTTCGGCGTTCTGCGTGAGGTTGAACTCACGCTGCAACGCCCGCTTGCACTTGTCCTTGCCGGCCGGGTCGTCGGCGTCGTAGCTGGCGGCGATGTGCCGGTCGGTGGCGGGGTCGTGCAGCGTGGTATCGATCCCGTTGAGGATCCCGACCATGCGATCGCGCCGTCCGCGCAGCACGCCGTCCAGTCCCTCGCCGTACTCCGCCGTCATGATCTCCTGCGCGTAGGTAGGGCTCACCGTCGACACGATGTCGCTGAAGACGATGCCGCGCGCCATGAAGTTGAAGGTCCCGGCAATGCGGGGGCCGAGCCCGTGCTCCAGCAATCCGCCCTCGCTCAGCCCAGCGATGGAGAGCGTCTCGGGGGGACAGGCGCCCTGGTAGGCCAGGTTGTGGATGGTGAAGACGGTGGCGATGTGGCCGAAGGTGTAGTGGTAGAAGGTGCGCAGGTAGTTGAGCACGAGCGCCGCGTGCCAGTCATGGCAGTGCACCACCTCGGGCTGCCAGGCGTCCACCTCGCGCAAGTGCTGCATCAGGTCCAGTACGCCGCGCGCAAAGAGGATGAAGCGGCGATGGTCGTCATTCTCGCCGTATACCTTGTCGCGCTCGAACGCGGCGGGGATGTCGAGCAGGTACAGCGGGGTTTCGCTGGCCGGCAGGCGCCAGACCCGTTGTTCCTCGGCGCGCTCGCCGATGGGGAGGAAGGAGGCGGCGACGGGCCCTTGGACCGCGAGTCCTTTCTCACGGAGCGCGCGGTAGCGGGGCATCACGACGCGGACGTCGTGTCCGCCCGCGCGCAGGGCGGCGGGGAGCGCCCCGGCGACATCGGCCAGTCCGCCGGTCTTGATCCAGGGGTCGACCTCGGCGGCAACGAAGAGGACATTCATGTCCCTACCTTACGCCTCGCCCGCCGTTGGTGCAAAGTCTTCGCGCCCACCAACCCGTCGTCCCTGCAGATCCCGCCCGATGACCGCCCCGTCCCGCCTTGCCTCGATCGGCCGCAACACCATGGCCTACGTCCTCGCCGGAGGGCGCGGGTCGCGCCTGTACGAACTCACCGACCGGCGGGCCAAGCCGGCGGTCTTCTTTGGCGGCAAGGCGCGCATCATCGACTTCGCGCTCTCCAACGCGCTCAATTCCGGCATCCGGCGCATAGGCGTCGCCACGCAGTACAAGGCGCACTCGCTCATCCGCCACCTGCAAGCGGGGTGGAACTTCTTCCGTCCCGAGCGCAACGAGTCGTTCGACATCCTGCCGGCGTCGCAGCGCGTGAGCGAGACCACGTGGTACGAGGGGACCGCCGATGCGGTGTACCAGAACATCGACATCATCGAGTCGTACCATCCGGACTACATGGTGGTGCTGGCGGGCGACCACATCTACAAGATGGACTACG
>CAZVDJ010000940.1:0-1858 GCA_964626245.1 uncultured Gemmatimonadaceae bacterium | reverse complement strand
CGGCCCCCCTCGCATGAGTGGCGCCCCCTCCGCGGATCGGGGCCCGGACGCTCCGCTTTCCGCGCCAGGTGACGGCGCCCCCATCGCCCTGCGCGCGATCGGGGTGGCCAAGGCGTTCGGCGCGGTGCGCGCCAATCGCAACGCCACCCTCGAGGTGCGCCGCGGCGAGATCCACGCGCTGGTGGGCGAGAACGGCGCCGGCAAGTCGACGCTCATGCGCCTGCTGGCCGGGATGTACGCCCCCGACGCCGGCCGGGTGGAGGTGAAGGGACGCGACGTCACCGGCTGGTCGACGCGCGAGGCGATCGCCGCCGGCGTGGGGATGGTGCACCAGCACTTCATGCTCGTCCCTACGCTCACCGTGGCCGAGAACCTGGTGCTGGGACAGGAGCTCACGCGGGGAATCCAGCTCGATCGCGTCGGCGCGGAGCGCGCGGTGCGCGCCCTGTGCGAGCGCACGGGGCTCCGCGTGGAGCCCGACCGCCTGGTGGCCGACCTCACGGTGGGCGAGGCGCAGCGGGTGGAGATCCTGAAGGTCCTCTATCGCGGCGCGACGATCCTCATCCTCGACGAGCCGACGGCGGTGCTCTCGCCCCCCGAGGTGCAGGAGCTGTGGCGCGTGCTGCGCCGCCTGGCGAGCGAGGGGGGGACGGTGGTCCTGATCACCCACAAGCTGGGCGAGGTGATCGAGGTGTCGGGGCGGATCACGGTGATGCGCGCGGGGGAGACGGTGGGCCAGGTGGCCACCGCCGACGTGACGCCGGCCGACATCGCGCGGATGATGGTGGGGCGGGACGTGTCGCTCGCAGCTTCGCTGCTCGCAGAAGACGAGAAGACGAGAAGACGAGAAGACGAGGGTGCGACCCTGGGCGGGCAAGGACTCGGCGCGGGGGCGGAGCGGCCTGCGGTGCTGAGCGTTTCCCATCTCACGGTCTCGTCTTCTCGCAAGGCCAATGAAGTGGACGACCTCTCCTTCGACGTGCGCGCGGGAGAGATCTTCGGCATTGCCGGGGTGGAGGGGAACGGGCAGACGGAGCTGATCGAGGCGATTGCCGGATTGCGCGCGCCGTCGGCCGGGCGCGTGACGTTAGGCGGGCGCGACGTCACGGCGTGCTCGGTGCGCGAGCGCGCGGCCGCCGGGCTGTCGCACATTCCCGAGGACCGGCACCGGCGCGGGCTGGTGCTGGACTACGCCATCGGCGACAACCTGATCCTCGGGCTGCAGGACGGGTTCGCGGGGGGCGCCGGGGTGCTGCGGCGCACGCAGGTGCAGGCCAACGCGGTCGACCGCATCCGCGAGTTCGACATCCGCCCGCCGCAGGCGTCGCTCCCGGCGCGGGCGCTGTCGGGGGGGAACCAGCAGAAGGTCGTGATCGCGCGCGAGATGCGGGGGCGCGAGTACACGCTCCTCCTGGCCTCGCAGCCCACGCGCGGCGTGGACGTGGGGGCCATCGAGTTCATCCACGCCCAGTTGCGTGCCGCCCGCGACGCGGGGAAGGCAGTCCTGCTGGTCTCGGCCGACCTGGTGGAGGTGCTCGCGCTCTCCGACCGCGTGGCGGTGATGTACGAGGGGAAGATCGTCGCCACCTTCGCGCGCGGCGAGGCCACGCCGGAGATCGTCGGGACCTACATGACCGGGGCGTCGCGCACGGGCGAGTTCCGCCACTCGGGGGCGCACCGGACGCCGGCGGGAGGGGGGGAATGAGCCTGGTGAACGAGTCGATCCAGGCGCGGCGGGCGTCGCTGGTGCATCGCCTCCCGGCCCCCGTGGCGCGCCTGCTGGCGGCGATGGCCCCCCCCTTCACCGCCCTCCTCATCGCCGCGGTGGTCGGCGACCTCCTGATCCTCGCCTTCGGGC
>CAZVDJ010000939.1:0-1859 GCA_964626245.1 uncultured Gemmatimonadaceae bacterium | reverse complement strand
CGTCTCGTCGGTGCGGGCCCTGGTCCTCGCCACGCCTCTCGCGTTAGGCGTGGCCGTCTTCCTCTCCGAGTTCGCCCCGCCGTGGCTGCGACAGCCGGTCGCCTTCCTCGTCGACCTGCTGGCCGCCATTCCTTCGGTCGTCTACGGGCTCTGGGGGATCTTCGTCCTCCTCCCCGTGCTCCGGGAGAAGGTGATGCCCTTCCTCGCGGGGACGCTGGGGCTCGCTGGCACGCCGTTCTTCAGCGGCCCGGCGTACGGCCCGTCCATGCTCGCCGCGTCGGTCATCCTCGCCATCATGGTATTGCCGTACATCTCGGCGGTCTCGCGCGAGGTGCTGATGGCGGTCCCGCGTTCGCAGCGCGAGGCGGCGCTGGCGCTCGGTGCCACGCGCTGGGAGATGATCCGCGACGCGGTCGTCCCGTACGCCCGGTCGGGGATCGTGGGCGGGGTGATCCTGGGGCTCGGACGCGCGCTCGGCGAGACGATGGCCGTGACGATGCTCATCGGCAACCGGCACGAGATCTCGTCCTCCCTCTTCGCCCCCGGCTACACCCTCGCCTCCGTGATCGCCAACGAGTTCGCCGAAGCCACGACAGCGCTGCACACCTCGGCGCTCATGGCCTGCGGCGCCGTGCTCCTGGCGGTGACGCTCGTGGTGAACGTCATCGCACGCTGGCTGGTGTGGCAGGTGTCGAAGGAGGGGCGATGAGCACCTCGGCCGTCCCCGGCACGCCTTCGGTGGGGAGGCCGCCGCGCAATACCGGCGTGCAGCGCGCCGCCGCCCAGCGCACCGCGCGTTCGCTCGGCCGCCGTCGCGCCGTGAACGGCGTCATGCTCGGCGTGATGTACGCCGCGGCCTTCCTGGCCGTCCTCCCGCTCCTCTTCATCCTCTGGCACCTGGCGCGCGAGGGGGCGGCGTCGCTCTCCCTCGACTTCTTCACCCGGATGCCCCGGCCGGTGGGCGAGGCGGGGGGCGGGATGGCCAACGCCATCGTCGGCACAATCCTCCTGCTCGGCGTCGCGGCAGCCATCGGCCTTCCCGTGGGGATCGGCGCGGGCTTGTACCTGGCGGAGCAGCGCGCCTCGCGGCTGGCGACCACGGTCCGCTTCCTCGCCGACGTCCTCAACGGCCTCCCTTCCATCGTGATGGGAATTTTCGCCTGGCAGTTCCTGGTGCGACCGCTGGGGCACTTCTCGGCCGCGGCCGGCGGCATTGCGTTGGGCGCCATGATGATCCCGCTGGTCACGCGCACCACCGAGGAGATGATCCGGCTGGTACCCGTCTCCCTGCGTGAGGCGGCGCTGGCGCTGGGCTACACGCGGTGGCGCACCTCGCTCGCCATCGTCCTGCGCACCGCGCTCCCCGGCATCGTCACCGGGGCGCTGGTCGCGGTGGCGCGCATCGCGGGCGAGACCGCTCCGCTCCTCTTCACCGCCTTCGGCAACCAGTTCTGGTCGCTCGCGCTCGACCAGCCCACCGCGGCGCTGCCGCTGCAGATCTTTGCCTATGCCATCTCGCCCTTCGACGAGTGGCACCGGTTGGCGTGGGCCGGGGCGCTCGTCCTGATCGGCCTCGTCCTCGTGATCTCGCTCGTCTCGCGATTCGTCACCCGCTCGCGCCACGGAGGGTCCGGTGACTGACCTCTCGCTCGCCCGCCGCACACCGCCCCCATCCCCGGTGCGGACCATGATGCCCGTCCCGCCCACTCCGCCAGCGCCGCCTACTCCCCCGGTCGCCGTCCCGCCGCGTGCGCCGGCCGAGGAGTCGGCAGCCCCCAGGGTTCGTATCGCGGTCCACCACCTGGATGCGTACTACGGCGCCACGCGCAGCGTGCGCGACGTGAACATCGCCTTCAACG
>CAZVDJ010000938.1:0-1860 GCA_964626245.1 uncultured Gemmatimonadaceae bacterium | reverse complement strand
GCCGTTCGAGCAGGTCACCCGCGCTCCGGCGCAGCAGCTGCTCCACCTGCGCCGCGCTCACTCCATCCGGCACGAGCAGCGCCAGGTCGAACTCCGCCGGCGGCGTGGTCGGAATCGCACGGTACGTCGCGAAGGAACGGGACGGACGTTCATTCGATTGCGCGTAATCGTGGGCCCCGGGGGGCGCCACGGGGGCGCTGGGCATGCGACCGAGCGTGAGCTCCACGCCGAACGCCTCGCCGGCCCACACCGGGCGGTCGAGCGGCACGCGCTCCACGGTCCCCACTTCGCCTCCCTTGGCGTGGATGCGCCACAGGATGCGCTCGCCGTCGCCGGGCTCCAGCGAGATGCGCATGCCGGGATGCGCCACCTCGGCCACGCGTTCGGCGATCGCCTTGGCGTCCCATGCGTCGAACGGTTCGCGCGCGCGGTCGGTGAAGTGTGCGGGATGGCGCGCGCCCATGACCAGGAGTCCCACGCGGAGCTTCTCCACGGGGAGCAGCCCCGGACGTGGGGTGAAGACGGCGCCGATCTCGAAGAGGCGGATGTTCCCCTGCATGCGGCTCAGGTTGTACTCCGCTCTCCGCGCCAGCGTCTCCAGGATCGAGCGTCGCAGGTGCGGCTCGTCGTCGGCCAGCGGATTCGCCACGCGGGCATGGGTCTCGTCGCTTCCCGCCACGAAGGGGAGCGGGCGGGC
The DNA here is from genome assembly GCA_964626245.1 of uncultured Gemmatimonadaceae bacterium. GTDB lineage: Bacteria > Gemmatimonadota > Gemmatimonadetes > Gemmatimonadales > Gemmatimonadaceae > SCN-70-22. The sequence continues at coordinate 1,163 of CAZVDJ010000938.1, read as the reverse complement.
CTCCAGCAGCCCCATCCCCACCAGGGCGTCGCGCACGCGCCGTCCCGTGAGGTGCAACGGATGATCGGGCACGGTGCCCGGGCGGAACGGAAGCACCGCGTCGGGGAGCGCATCGTAGCCGCGCAGCCGCGCCACTTCCTCCACCAGGTCCGCGTCGCGCGACACGTCGTGTCGCCAGCTGGGCGGGACGGCATCGAGCGTCTCCGCCGGGTCGCCGCGCCGGGTGACGTCGAAACCAACGCTGGAGAGCAGGCGCGACATCTCGTCGCCGCGCACGTGGTCGCCCAGCAGGCGCTGCAATCGCGCGGGCGTGATGGACACGGCGGCGCGGTTCAGGGGTGCCGTCCCGACGTCCATCGCCTCGCCATCCACCGCACCTCCCGCCACGAGCGTGATGAGTTGTGCGGCGATGGAGAGGGCGTGCGGCGCGATCGCCGGGTCGATGCCACGTTCGAAGCGGTACGACGCGTCGGTACTGAGTCCGAGGGCCTTCCGCGTGGTGCGGACGTGACGCGGGGCGAAGTACGCGACTTCGAGGAGCAGGTCGGTCGTCCCGTCGGTCACCTCGCTCTCCTTCCCTCCCATCACCCCCGCCACGGCCACGGCACGCTCGGCGTCGGCGATGACCGTCATGCGCTCGTCGAGCGTGCGCGACACGCCATCGAGCGTGACGAGCCCCTCGCCCGGATGCGCGCGTCGCACCACGATCGCGCCCTGCGCGAGCCTGGCGAGGTCAAAGGCGTGCATCGGCTGGCCGTAGCCATGCAGCATGTAGTTGGTGACGTCGACGACGTTGGAGATGGAGCGCACCCCGATCGCCGCCAGGCGGCGCACCAACCAGTCCGGGCTTGGCCCCACCACGACCCCGCGAATCACGAGGGCCATGTAGCGTGGGCAGCCCTCGGCATCGATCAGCTGCACCGACGCACCGCCGCTCGAGGCGCGATGCAGGCCGTGGGCGACCGAGCCGCCCGCGGACGGAACGCGTCCCCGCACCCCATCGCCAAAGCGTGCCTCGCCCGTGACGGCGTCGACCACGAAACACTCCGCCGGATCGCGGACCGCGATTCCCGTCAGGGCGCACACCTCGCGCGCCATCCCCCAGTGCGACAGCAGGTCGGGGCGGTTGGCCAGGACGTCCAGGTCGTACTGCACGTCCCCCA
>CAZVDJ010000937.1:0-1861 GCA_964626245.1 uncultured Gemmatimonadaceae bacterium | reverse complement strand
ATCTGGTCGCCCACGCTCAGCCCGCGCAGCACCTGCGTCATGTTGAGCGTCTCATCCACCACCCCCAGCTCCACGTCGGCGGCCTCCACCTTGCCGCCCACGATGCGGTAGACGAAGGGGGCGTCGCCGCGCGCCGACTGGCGCACCGCGGGCGTCGGGATGGCCAGCGTGTTGGCCAGCGTCTGTCCCACCACGCGCCCGGTCGCGAAGGCGTTCCCCTTGATGGCGCCGTCGCGGTTGGGCACCTGCACATAGACGGTGATCGTGCGGCTGGCGGGGTTGATCGTGGGCGAGATGCGCGCCACGCGCCCTTCCATGGAGCGCCCGGTCGACGCGAAGCGCACCAGCTGCGACACCTTGAGTTCATTGGCCAGGCGCGCCGGGACCGTGGCCTCCAGCTCCAGCACGTCGTTGCGCACCACGGTGAACAGCGTCGCCCCGCGGCTCACGCGCTCGCCCGATTCCACGGTGCGCGTGGCCACCACGCCGTTGGTGGGCGAGGTGATGCGCGTGTCCTGCGCATTCTGCGTCGCGGCGCGCAGCCGCGCCTCGGCAGCTGCAAGCCGCGCCTTCGCGGCGGCGAGCGTCTGCTGGGCCGTGCGAAGGTCGCGCTCGGGAATCGCGCCGGCCTTGAACAGTTCGTCCGACTGGTCGGCGTTCCACTGCGCGTTGGCCACGTCGGCGCGCGCCGATTCACGATCGGCCGTCGCCGATGCCTGCTCCCCCTCCTGTACCGCGTTCTCGAAGCGCGCCAGCAGCTGTCCCACGCGCACCCGGTCGCCCTCGCGCGCCAGCACCTGCAGCACGTCCCCCTCCACGCGGGCCCGCACCACGATCTCCTCGATGGGCTTGAGGTCACCGCTGATGGGAATGCTCGCCTCGATGGTGTGCGTGGCCACGTTGCTGACGTCGGTGGGGCCCAGCACGAGCGCCGACGGGCCGCGGCCGGCCCCGCCGGGGGCGCCGCCCTTGGCCGCACTGGCGGCGCCGCTGGCGCCACCGCCCTTGCCATCGCCCGGCGGACCGCCGGCGGCGCCTGCCTCCGGCGTCTTGCTGCAGGCGGCGAGGGTCAGGAGGGCGAGCGCGCTGCAGGAAAGCGCGTAGGTCGAGTATTTCACGGAACGCCTGTTATCGAGTCGTCGGTCGGGTGGGCGGGAGCGGAATGTCCACGCCTCGGGCGCGCGCCAGCTCGGCCGCGGCCAGGTAGTAGTCGATCGTCGCGCGCGCCGCGTTGGTGCGTGCGGTGAGCAGGAGCAGCTGCGCGTCGGAAACCTCCAGCTGCGTGGCCAGCCCGCGCTCAAAGCGCAGCGTGGCGATGCGGAAGGCCTCGTCGGCCTCGTTGACGTTCTGGCGCTGCGCCTCGTACGCAGCCTGGGCACGGGCAAACTCGGCGCGCGCCTGGGCGCGCTCCACCGCCACCGCCTCGCGCGCCTGCGCCAGCTGCAACCTGGCGATCTTCTCCTGCGCCTGCGCCAGGTCGATGTTCCCCTTGGCGCGCAGGCCGTCGAAGAAGGGCCATTGCACCTGCAACCCGAAGTTGCGGTCGGCGAACCAGCCGTTGTTCTGGCACACCCGCGTCGGCGCGGAACCCGTCGGGCAGAACGACGACGCCGTGCGCCCCCACACCGTCGGGAAGCCGTTGCTCGCGGGCAAGGCGGTGTAGCCGGTCTGGAAGAAGGCCGTGATCGTGGGCATCAGGTCGGCGCGCGCCACGCGCACCCCCTCGTGCCGGGCATCGAGCGAGAGCTGCGCGGCACGCTCCGCGGCCCGCAGCGGGTCGGGCGCGTCGTCACCCGCCACACGCTGTACCACCTCGCGCAGCGCCGCGGTGTCCAGCGCACTCACCAGCGCCAGAGGACGT
>CAZVDJ010000936.1:0-1863 GCA_964626245.1 uncultured Gemmatimonadaceae bacterium | reverse complement strand
CTTCATCGGGCTGGTGAACGTGGTGGCCGGGCGCGAGGTCGCACGCGAGTTCGTGCAGGATGCGCTGGTCCCCGAGGCGGTCGCGTCCGCACTGGAGGCGCTGCTCACCCCGGGGAGCGAGGCACGCGAGCGACAGGTGAGCGAGCTGGCCCGCGTACGGGCCACGCTGGGGACGCCCGGTGCCGCGGCGCGTGTGGCCGCGATGGCGGCGGCGATGATCCCGTCGCCAGGCGGCGCGCCGGCGCACCCGTGAGCGACGCGCGCGCGAGCAGCTGGCGGCAGCGACTCAAGGTCGCGCTGGCGTCCACGGTTGGCGTGACGCTCCTGCGGCTGCTGGGCGCCACGTGGCGCGTGACGCGCCGCGGTGATGACGGACTTCGCGCGGCGCGTGCCGCCGGCACCCCGGTCGTCATCCTGCTGTGGCATGGCGAACTCCTCCCGATCCTGTGGGCGCACCGGAACGAAGGCGTCTCGGTCCTCATCAGCACCCACGCCGACGGCGAGATCATCGCCCGCATCTGCGAGGCGCTGGGATGCCGCACGGTGCGGGGATCGTCCAGCCGGGGAGGGGCGCGCGCCCTGCTGGAGCTCGTCCGTGAGCTGCAAGCCGGGCACGAGATTGCCGTCACGCCGGACGGGCCGAGGGGGCCGCGGCGCGAGTTCGCCCCCGGCGCTGTGGTGGCGGCGATGCGCGCCGGGGTCCCGGTCATCGCCTTCGGCGCCACGGTGAACCGCGCCTGGCGCCTGCGCTCGTGGGATCGCTTCGTCATTCCCAAGCCGTTCGCGCGTGTCGCCATGGCCTACAGCGAGATCGCCACGGTGAACGCCACGGTGCCACGCGAGGCGGAAGCGGAAGTGCCGCGCTTCCGTGAACTCCTCATGTCGGTGTGCGCCCCCGACCCGGCCTGAGCCATGCCCGGATTCGACCCGACGGTGGTGTGGGCTGGTGACGGCGTGGGCGCCCGCCTCGCGCGCACGCTCCTCGCTCCGCTCAGTTGGGGATTCTCGGCGGGCGTGCGCGCGCGAAACCGGATGTACGACGCCGGTCTCCTGGCGTCGCGTGCGACCGCGATTCCCGCCGTGTCGGTTGGAAACCTGAGCGTGGGTGGAACGGGAAAGACGCCCGTCGCTGCCGACCTCGCGCGGCGTCTGCAGGAAGCGGGTGCGCACCCGGGCATCGTGCTGCGTGGCTATGGCGACGACGAGCCTGCGGTGCACGCGGTGCTCAACCCATCCGTTCCCGTTGTCGCGAACGCCGACCGCGTAGCGGGGAGCCGCGAGGCGCAAGCGCGCGGCTGCGACGTGGTCGTGCTCGACGACGCCTTTCAGCATCGCCGCGCATCCCGCGTCGTCGACATCGTCCTGGTCGCCGCCGAGCAGTGGCGTGCCGGCGTGCGCCTGCTGCCTGCGGGACCGTATCGTGAGCCGCTGTCGTCGTTGCGGCGGGCGACACTGGTCCTGGTGACGCGCAAGTCCGCACCGGAAGAGGAGAGCGCGTCATGCGCCGACGCGCTGTCGCGCCTCGTGGACGGCACCGTGGTGCGGGGCGCCCTGCAGTTCGATGGGCTCGTGCGTGCGGACCGGGATTCGCCTGCCGGCTCGGCACCGCACCCTTCGATGGCGACAGCGGCAACGCGAGGCGAGCGGGCAAGCCTCGACACCCTGCGCGGCGCACAGGTGCTGGCCATCGCGGGGATCGGCGCTCCGGCCGCGTTTGCCCGACAGCTCGAATCCGCTGGGGCGACGGTCGAGCTGGTATCGTTTCCAGACCATCATCGATATACCGATGACGACGTGCGCGTGCTGGCGCGACGTGCCGGGGCTACTCGGCTCGTCGTCTGTACGCTGAAGGACGCGGTGAAG
>CAZVDJ010000935.1:0-1868 GCA_964626245.1 uncultured Gemmatimonadaceae bacterium | reverse complement strand
ATCTGGGTGCGCGAGTACACGCCCGCCATCGGCATGGCCGACCAGGCCGGGCGCTTTGTCGATGTACCGTCGACGTGGGTCGAGTACCGCGCGGACGGGAAGCGCAAGCGCGCCTTCCGCGTCCCGGCGCGCCACTGGGTCACCGCCATCGACGACCGCCGCATCGTCGCCATCGTGCGCGACGAGGACGACGTGCAGGAAGTCCGGGTGTACGACCTCCCGCGCTAACGGGCGTCCGCCTAACTGGCTGCGGCCTCCGGGGTCTCCGCCACCGCCTCGCGCACCTCGCTGTTCACCATCCCCACCGCATCCACCAGCTCCGGCGAGGGGTGCTCCAGCAGCGCCAGCCGGAACACTTCGTCCATCGTGCTCACGAAGGTGAAGGCCATGTTGGCGCGCACCTCGTCCGGCACGTCGCGCAGGTCTTTCTGGTTGCCGGCGGGGAGGATCACCTCGCGCAGCCCGGCGCGATAGGCGGCGAGCGTCTTCTCCTTCACCCCGCCGATCTCCAGCACCTTGCCGCGCAGCGTCACTTCGCCCGTCATCGCCACGTCGCGGCGCACGGGACGGCGGCTCAGCACCGAGCCGATGGCCAGCGTGACCGCGACCCCCGCACTCGGCCCGTCCTTGGGAACGGCCCCCGCGGGAAAGTGGATGTGCAGGTCGCTCTCCTTGAAGTCCTGCGGCGTCACCCCCAGCGCATCGGCGCGCGAGCGCACGAACGACAGCGCGGCGTCGACGCTCTCGCGCATCACGTCACCGAGCTGCCCCGTCACGGTGAGCTTCCCCGTCCCCGGCATGCGCAGCGCCTCGATGGTCATGATGTCGCCGCCTAACGACGTCCAGGCAAGGCCGGTCACCGTCCCCACCTCGGGCTCCTTCTCGGCCGCGTCGGCGGCATGCTTGGGGGCGCCCAGGTGCTGCTCCACCAGCGCGTTGTCCACCACCCACGCCCCCTCCTCGCCCTCGGCCTTCTTGCGCGCGCGCTTGCGCATCAGCGTGGCGATGTTGCGCTCGAAGTTGCGCAGCCCCGCCTCGCGCGAGTAGCGCGACGAGATGAAGCCCAGCACCTCGTCGGTGAACTGGATCTCCTTGTCGGTGATCCCGTGCTCCTCGAGCAGGCGCGGGATGAGGTAGCGCCACGCGATCTCCACCTTCTCCTCGACGGTGTAGCCCGCGATGCGAATGACCTCCATGCGGTCGCGCAGCGGGGCGGGGATGTCGAAGAGGTTGTTGGCCGTGCAGATGAAGAGCGACCTGGAGAGGTCGAAGGGGAGGTTGAGGTAGTGGTCCACGAAGTCGTGGTTCTGTGCCGGGTCCAGCACCTCGAGCATCGCCGCCGTCGGGTCACCCGACGCGCCGCCCCCCGACATCTTGTCGATCTCGTCGATCATCAAGACCGGGTCGCTCACGCCAACGCGCCGCAGCGCCTGCAGCAGGAGCCCCGGCATCGACCCCACGTACGTGCGACGGTGGCCGCGGATCTCCGCCTCGTCGCGCACGCCCCCCACCGCGATGCGGTAGAAGGCACGCCCGATCGCCTTGGCGATCGCCTCGCCTAACGACGTCTTCCCCGTCCCGGGCGGCCCGACGAAGCAGAGGATGGGGCCGTGCGGGTCGCCGCCGCGCAGCTTGCGCACCGCCAGGAACTCCACGATGCGCTCCTTGGCTTCGCTCAGGCCGTAGTGCCGGCCGTCCAGCGCCTCCTCCACCTTTTCCAGCGCGATCTCCTCGTCGCCCGACCGCTTGTGCCACGGGAGTGACAGGATCCAGTCCAGGTAGTTGCGGATCACCTGGTACTCGCTCGACGCGGGCGACAGCATGCGCAGCCGCTCGGTCTCGCGACGCGCCTCCTGTCCCACGCGCTC
>CAZVDJ010000934.1:0-1871 GCA_964626245.1 uncultured Gemmatimonadaceae bacterium | reverse complement strand
CTGGTGCGCGTGCTGGGACGCGAGGGGATTGCCCACGCCTGGGTGGGCCACCTTCCCAGTGCCTTTCACCGCGATCCGGCCCCCGGCAACGCCGAGTTGCTGCGCGCGCTGGCGCCGCACGCCGGCGTGCTTTCGGCTGCGCCCATCGTGCGTCCCGACTGGCCACGGTGGGAAGCCTCGCTCGCCGCGCTCGTGGCGCTCGGCGTACCGGCCATTCGCGCCTATCCGCAGTTGTGGGGGCTCGGAGCGGGTGACAGTCGGCTCGCGGCGCTGGCGGCGGCGTGCGCGGGGCACGGGGTGGCGCTCGTGCTCACCGTGCGCTTCGAGGACCTGCGCCAGCGGCACCCGCTCGATGCCGCAAGCGACCTGTCGCCCGCGCACGTGCGTGAGCTCATGCGCTCCCGCCCCGGGGGGCGCGTGATCGTCACGGCGGCCGGGCGCGACTTCATCGAAGAGGTGCACTGGGGGCTCACCCCTGCCGAGCGCGCCTCCCTCTACTTCGACTTCAGCTGGGTGTGGGGGCCGCCGACCGCGGAGCTTGCGCAACTGTTCACGACGATCGGGAGCGAGCGATTCGTCTTCGGCACGATGTGGCCGCTGCGGCTCACGCAGGGGGCGCGCGCCAACCTCGCGCTTCTTCCCCCGTCGCTGGCCGCGTGCGCGCTGGGCGACGTCCGCAGCGCGTGAGGGCCGGTTCGACTGGAACCTCAGCCCATTCCGCCGTCACGGTCGCACCGCATGTCGTTCTCCGTCGGGTGGCGGCGCCCAATCGCGGGCTGCGCGGCCGCGATGTGCCGCCAGTTCGGCCGTAAACCGTGGCTGGTGATGCCGCGAACCCTCCGGTCGGTTGGTGCGTTGTGGCGGGTGAACCTGGGGCGGAACGCATCGGGGATCGGAATGGCCCCGATCGGTCGGGGTTGGAAGCAAGGGCGAGCGGCGGTGGTGGGGCGGCAACTCTCGACGAATCCGACTCTTGCGAGCGGTGCACGCGCTGGTCATTTTACCCCGCTGTTTGGATCTTGTGAAATGATTCACAAGGCCGAGTCAATCAGTCGGCATCCCCTCCACCTCAGGACTCGATGACGAGCAGGCGCAAGTGGACGCTGGTACCAGCGTTCTTCGCCATCGCCACGGCGGCGACCCTCCTCTCGGCCTACAGCGGCGCCTCGTCGTCGCAGGGTTATTCCCCGGTCCAGCCGATCCAGTTCCCCCACCCGGTGCACGTGCAGACGCTGGGGATGAACTGCCTCTACTGCCACTACAGCGCGAACAAGTCGCCCGACCCCGGGCTGCCGGCGGTGGGGACGTGCATGGGATGCCACACGGTCGTCGGGCCCAATCGCCCGGCGCTCGATGGCAAGCCGGCGCGCGTGAGCGAGGAGATCAAGAAGCTGCAGGGCTTTGCGCCTGTCGGCCAGCCTGACAAGTGGAAGGCGATCCCGTGGGAGCGCATCCACAAGCTCCCGGAGTACGTGCACTTCCCGCACATGCGCCACGTGAACGCGGGCGTCACGTGCCAGATGTGCCACGGCGCCGTGCAGGGCATGGCGCAGGTGTCGCAGGCGTCGTCGCTCAACATGGGGTGGTGCGTCAACTGCCACGTGAAGGGCTACAAGCTCAGCGACGGGTTGATGGCGGCGGGCGACACCGCGGGAGCCCGTGCGGCCGCCAACGTGGAGCCGAAGAAGGCGCGCTACGACTGCGCGATCTGCCACTACTGAGCACGCACCACCGGTGAGCACTGTCCACCGTGAAGAATCGACGCCGCCGCGGTTGCCGGACATGACGAATCTGGTCTCTGGTGCCGCGGTCCGTCTCGTCGATCGAGGAAGCACTGCATGAGCCAGTCAACGGGGTCCGCGGGCGTCAAG
>CAZVDJ010000933.1:0-1871 GCA_964626245.1 uncultured Gemmatimonadaceae bacterium | reverse complement strand
GGGCGCGGTGTGGCGCAACTGATCGCCGCTGGCGAACGCGGACACACGGCGAGGGGGCCTCGAGGGGCCCCCTCGTTCACGCTGGACGATGGGGCCGCGGTGACGGGGAGCACAAACGGCGAGAGGATGCCCGATCGTCGCCTGAACCCTCCGGTCGGTGCCGGGTAGGTGTAAGTTGGTCGCGCCGTCGCCTGGAGGACGCCATGCCGCTTCGCCGCTCACACCTCGTCGCCCGCCTGCTCCGTGCCGTGATCGTCACGGTGGGGACTGGGCTCGTCGCGGCCTGCGGCGCCGATAGCGCGGTCACCGGGCCGCCGGCCGTGAATCCACCGGCCAATCCCGGCAATCCCAACAACCCCAGCGGACCCACGCAGCGCAGCTGGATCGACGAGTCGTACGGGGCACTCGCGCAGCAGAAGCTCGACCTGTATCTCCCCGCCAGCGGCAACGGGCCGTTCCCGCTCATCGTGTGGGTGCACGGCGGCGGCTGGCGGACGGGTGACAAGGTGCTCGATGCCGCCGCGTTCCAGCGGCGCCTGCTGTCGTCGGGGTATGCGCTCGCGAGCATCGGCTACCGGCTGAGCGGCGTGGCCAAGTGGCCCGCGCAGATTCACGACGTGAAGGCGGCGGTGCGTCACCTGCGCGCCAACGCCGGGCGCTACTTCGTGGACACTGCGCGCGTGGGGGCGTGGGGGAGCTCCGCTGGCGGGCACCTCGTGGCGGTGTTGGGGACGTCGGGGGGCGTGGCCGCGCTGGAGGGGAGCGCCATCGGCAATGCCGGCTTCTCCAGCCGGGTGCGCGCCGTCGCCGATTGGTTCGGCCCCACCGACTTCAACCAGATGGACGCGCAGCTCGCCGCCGTGGGGTGCCACCCGGCCGGAACGGTCCTCTACGGACTCCCAAACTCGCAGGTGTCGGAGCTGCTTGGCGCCCCCATCGGGACCGTGCCGGCACTCGTGGCGCAGGCCAACCCCATCACGCACGTCACCGGCGACGACCCACCGTTCTACATCCAGCACGGGAGCGCGGACTGCGTGGTGCCGCGTGGACAGAGCGAGCTCCTGCGCACCGCCCTGGTCGCCACGCTCGGCCAGTCGAACGTCTCGTTCAACCTGCTGAGCGGGGCGGGGCATGGGGGAAACGCGTTCCAGACGAATGCGAACGTCGACCTGGTCATTGCCTTCTTCGATCGCACCGTGCGCTGAACGGTTCCCCCGCCCGCTGCCCTAACGAGCGCCAGTCTCGCGCGGCGGGAGCGTCTGCAGGAAGGCCCAGATCGCCCGGAGTTCCACGTCGGTCATGACGCCGGTCATGCGCGGATCCATGGGGGCGCGGACGGACGTCCTGTCGGGGCGCTTGCCCGTGCGCATGAGCGCGATGAAGCGCGCCTCGTCATACGCCTTGAGGCCGGTCGGCGTGAGGTTGCCGGCCGCTGGCCAGTCGGGTGGTGCGCCCGCGATCTTGCCACCGGCGTACGTGGCGCCGTGGCACCCCGTGCAGCCTGCCGCCATGTAGGCGCCGTACGCCGCGTCGGGCGAGGCCACGACGCGCGCGGGATGAGCCGCACGGTGATCGATGCGCTCGGCGGGATAGAGGATGAGCTCACCCGCCGTGTGCAACGCGCGCGCGACCGGGCCAATGCGCATGGCCGGAAGCGAGTCGGTCACCGCGGGAAGGGAGCGAGTCCATGCAACGATCGCGGCCAGGTCCTCGTCGGCGAAGCCCGTGAACTCGTGCGCCGGCATCACGCTCAACGGCGTGGAGTCGCGTCGCACGCCGTGACGGACGGCGCGTTCCCAATCGCGGTCGGTGAGCACGCCGCCGCGGCGGCCATTGGTGAGGTTGGTGCTGACCAGTCGCCCGAGGGCGGG
>CAZVDJ010000932.1:0-1876 GCA_964626245.1 uncultured Gemmatimonadaceae bacterium | reverse complement strand
TCAACTAGCAAGCCCCGCGCCGGGTGGCCAAGTTGCCTCGACGCCAAGTCGCCTCGGGACACCGCCGCGCAGCGCAAGCAAGGTGTGGTGGACCCGTGGTGACGGGGCCGTCTGTCCACACGGGGCCGGAGCGAGCGATGTCGGCGATCTGGTTGTTCGTCTACGGGTCACTGCGACGCGACGGGGCAGGGTGTCACCACCCGCTGCTCGCGCAGGCGCGGTTTGCGGGGGCGGCCACCGTCCCGGGCATCCTCTATCGCGTCGACTGGTATCCCGGGCTCGTCCCGCATGGCGATGCACGTGGCGATGCACGTGGCGATGGACGTGGCGATGGACGTGGCGACGCGCATGGCGACGGTAGGGTGCGCGGCGAGCTCTTCGAACTCCCGCTCCCCGCGGCCGACCGGATGCTGCAGGCGCTGGACGACTACGAAGGGGGCGGCTTTCGTCGCCGGAAGGTGGGGGCCACGCTGGACGACACCGTGTCGCCCGACTCCGAAACGCACGACGCCTGGACCTACACGTACGTCGGACCGGTGCACGCGCTCGAGCGCATTGCCACTGGCGACTTCGGCGTTGCCCCCGAGCATCGCGCCCGACCCTGACCCGCCCGCGCACCGACGACGCACCGTCCGCGCGCCGCCGCCGCGCCGCCCCCAGCCATCCCTCCGACAGGAGCAATTCCCGATGCCGCTCGTTCACGATTGTCGCGCACCGCGCAACGCCCTCGGGCGGCTGGCCCTCGCGGCCACCGTCTTCCTCGTTCCGCTCGCCGCCGGCGCCCAGCACACCGACCACGCCGCGCACCTGCGACAGGCGGCGGCCGATTCCGCCGCGTCACGCGCCCGGCGCGCAACCCTTCCCGGGCAGGACGCGTTTGGCGCCATCGCCGAGATCGTCGAGATGCTCCGGAAGGACCCGGCGACCGACTGGTCGCGCGCGGACATCGAGGGGCTGCGCCAGCACCTCATCGACATGAACGAGGTCACGCTGCGCGCCGTGGTCGCGTCCCGCCCGGTGTCGGGCGGCGTGCAGCTCACGGTCACCGGCGAGGGGCGCACGCGCGACGCCATTCGGCGCATGCTGTCGGCGCACGGCACCATGCTGGCGCAGGAGGGGTTGGAGGGCGAGGCGACGCCGATCCCCGCCGGCATCCGCTGGACCGTGACCACGCGCGACCAGGCCCGCGTGGCCGAGGTGCGCGCCCTGGGATTGGTGGGCATCCTCACGCTCGGCAATCACCACGCCACGCACCACGTGCAGCTGGCGAGGGGGACGACGCCAGCCGGGCATCATTAGGCGCTCCCCGCAAGGCGTCGCCGGGGCCCGCCCGCCACCGCCGCCGCGCGCCCCGATGCCTAACGGGTCCAGTCGTCGCGGATCCCCTCGGCCACGCGGTCGGCCAGCGCCATGACCGTGAGGTACGGGTTGATCTCCACCGAGTCGGGAAAGAGCGCGCTGTCGGCCACGCGCAGCCACGGCACGCCGTACACCCGCCCGCGCGAGTCGGTCACCCCGGTTCCCTCCGTCCCCATGGCGCAGCCGCCCATGAGGTGCGCCGCCGAGATGGAGATGCGGCCGGGAAGGAAGTGCCGCTCGACGATGAGGTCGTCCAGCCGGTACGCCTGTTCGCGCTCGATGAGCGGCGGGTCGGCCGAGGGGGCGTGCACCCGGCGGGCCCCCGCCGCGAAGAAGATGCGCGCGCTCATCCGCGTGGCCGAGACCAGCGACCGGATGACGGCCGGGGTGAAGGTGTAGTGCACCACCGCCTTCCCCGTCCCGTCCACCGTGATGCGGTTGCCGGGGACCGCCTTGTCGCACGCCAGCATGCGCAGACTTCGATCGGCCATGCTCACACTCGTCTTTTCGCCGACCA
>CAZVDJ010000931.1:0-1881 GCA_964626245.1 uncultured Gemmatimonadaceae bacterium | reverse complement strand
GGCGGCGCGCGCCGCCGATCCGACGGTGTTGGGGATGTCGTGCAGCTTGAGGTCGAGGAAGACCTCGTGGCCGACCTCGCGAAGGGCTCGCACGATCCCCGGCCCCTCGGAGGTGAACAGCTCGAGGCCGACCTTGTAGAAGCGGCATCGGTCGCCGAGCAGCCCGGCGAGCCGCAGCCCCTCGGTCGCCGAGGCGACGTCGAGGGCCACGATTGGGATCGTCGTCATGTCGTCGGCCACTCCAGCGTTCCCGATACCTCCGCCAGCGAGCGCACCCCCTGCCGCTCGCACCATCGCTCCAGTCCGCGCACGACACGCTCCGGCTGACGCGGGTCGCGCAATCCTGCCGTCCCCATGGCCACCGCCTTCGCCCCGGCCACCAGGTACTGCAGCGCGTCCTCGGCGGTCGTGATCCCGCCCACGCCGATGATGGGCGCGCCCGTTGCCTTCCAGACCTTCCACGTCGCCAGCACCCCGATGGGAAGGAGCCCGGGGCCGCTTACACCACCGGTCCCGAAGCCCAGCGCGGGTCGCCGCCGATCGAGGTCGATGACCAACCCGGGCATGGTGTTCACAAGCGTCAGCCCGGTTGCCCCGTGGTCCATCGCGACGCGGGCGGCCCCGGCGATGTCGGCCAGGGTGGGTGAGAGCTTCACGAAGAGCGGCGCCGCCGTCGCGGCCCGCGCGCGGCGCACGACCTCCGCGAGCGCCGCCGGATCGGAGCCGAACTCCATCCCGCCGGCCTTCACGTTCGGGCAGCTGACGTTGAGTTCGTAGCCGTCCTTTCCCGCAACGTCATCCAGGCGCTGGATGACACGCGCGAACTCGTCGACGGCGTAGCCGACCACGTTGACCAGGACGCGCGCGCGCGTGAGCGAGGTCGCCAGCCAGGGGAGGTGACGGGCCCGCACTTCGTCCACGCCGGGATTGGCGAGGCCGATGGCGTTGATCATCCCGCCGGGGAACTCGGCGACGCGCGGCGACGGCGCCCCCTTTCGCGGCTCCAGGCTCACCGCCTTGGTCACGAGCCCGCCCAGCCGGTCCAGCTGCGCGACCTCCTGCAGCTCGTCGCCATAGGCGGCGGTCCCCGCCGCCAGCAGCACCGGATTCTGCAGCGCGACTCCGCCGACCGTGACGGCGAGCGCGCTCATTGGGTGGTGCCGCCCGATCGCCGGCTGCCGTAGCGCTCCAGGTACGCGGCGGTCGCGGTCGCCAGGGCCCGCGCCAGCGCCGACTGGCCGTCGGCACTCCTGAGGTAGGTGGCCTCGGCGGCATTCGTCCCGAAGCCGATCTCCACGAGCACCGAGGGCATGAACGCGCCGTTGAGGACGACGAAGCCGGCCTGCTTCACGCCGCGGTCGTTCCCCGGGTGCACGGCGCGCAGCCCGCGCTGCACCGTCGCGGCCAGTTCGCTCGACTCCCGCAGGTATTCGTTCTGCTTCATGTCGTTGAGGATGAAGCTGAGCGGATCGTCCTCGCCGGCCCCCGACTCCACCTCGTACTTGACCGCCTCGTTCTCGAGCTCCGCCACGCGACGCTCGTCCTCGGTCTTGGCCTCGGACAGGAAGTAGGTCTCGAACCCGCGCGCCGCCCCGGGGGAGCGCCAGCGCGGATTGGCGGCGTTGACGTGGATGGAGACGAAGAGGTCGCCCTGCGCACGATTGGCGATGCGCCCGCGGTCGCGCAGCGCGATGAGCGTATCGGTGCTGCGCGTCAGCACGACCTCGATGTTGCGCTTCGCCAGTTCGTCGCGCAGCTTGCGCGCGACGGCCAGGGTGACGTCGGCCTCGTACAGCGTGGACGCGCGCCCCAGGGGACCGCGCATGCCGCGGTCGCGCCCCCCGTGTCCTGCATCCACCACCACCACCGGTCGTCGCCCCC
>CAZVDJ010000930.1:0-1882 GCA_964626245.1 uncultured Gemmatimonadaceae bacterium | reverse complement strand
CGCCGCTTTTTTTGTTGTTTTTGTTTTTTTGTTGTTGTTTTTGTTGTTTTTTTTTTTTGTGTTGTCGCGCGTGCAGAGCTCGCCCTTCTCCCCGCGCGGCACCACCGCCCCGGTCTCGGGGTGCACGATCTTCACCTCCACGTGCGGGTGCACGCGCCCCACCGTCCCCACGCGCTTGTCCAGCGGATCGTCCACGGCGCTCTGCGTCGACACGGGTGACGTCTCGGTCATCCCATAGCAGATCGTCACCTGGGTCATGTGCATCGCCGATTGCACCTTCTTCATCACCTCCACCGGGCACGGCGAGCCGGCCATGATCCCGGTGCGCAGCGTGGAGAGGTCGAAGGTCACGAAGTCCGGCAGCGCCAGTTCGGCGATGAACATGCTGGGGACGCCGTACAGCGCGGTGCAGCGCTCGGCCTGCACCGTCTCCAGCGCCAGCGTCGGGTCGAAGGCCTCGCCGGGAATGACCATCGTCGCGCCGTGCGTGGTGCACGCCAGGTTCCCCAGCACCATCCCGAAGCAGTGATAGAAGGGGACGGGGATGCAGACCCTGTCATCGGGCCCGTAGCGCAGCGCCTCGCCGATGAAGAAGCCGTTGTTGAGGATGTTGTGGTGCGAGAGCGTGGCCCCCTTGGGAAAGCCCGTCGTCCCCGAGGTGTACTGGATGTTGATCGGGTCGTCGAACTGGAGCGACGCCTCGCGCTCGGCGAGCGCCGCCTCCGTGACCGCCCCGGCGCGCGCCAGCAGCGCCTCCCACTCACCGTCGAGCACCACCGACTGCTGCAGCTCCGGACAGTTGGGGCGCACCGCCGCCAGCATCTCCACGTAGCTGGTGGCCCGAAAGTGCGACGCAAGCAGCAGGAGCTTGGTCCCCGACTGCCGCAGTGCGTATTCCAGCTCTGCGGTGCGATAGGCCGGGTTGATGTTCACGAGGATGGCCCCCATGCGCGCCGTGGCGAACTGCGCCACGACCCATTCCCAGCGGTTGGGCGAGCAGATCCCCACCCGCTCGCCCGGCGCGATGCCCGACGCCATCAGCGCGCGCGCCAGGAGCGTGGTCTGCTCCCACAGCTCGCGCCACGTGGCCCGGTACCCCTGGCTGCGCACCACGAGCGCCTCGCGCGCCGGGAACCGCTCCACGGTGCGCCGCAGGTTCTCGCCGATCGTCTCGCCGAGGAGTGGGAGAGCGGACGTGCCGTGACTATAGGAACTCATGGATGGCCGGCCTGAGGTGCGGCAACAGTAACCGTGGAGTGGCTGGCCGCCAGCCGTGGGCCGTCCGTCCGCCGGCGGACGGGAGCGTGGCACAGAATTGGCATTCACCGCGCGTTCATGAATCCCAGTCATGTTGCGCCGCCTCAACGGCCTTCTCCGCTCGCCCCGCTCCCGGCCGCCGTCCGGCGCTATCGGATCTTCGCACCCCTCGCCCTGCTGGCGACCATCCCGGCCCAGGCGGCAGGGGGGCGCATCCGGAACCTCTTCGTGAAGGAAGACTCGCTGGTGGAGATGTCCACGGCCGCGTTCTTCCTCCTGGCCTTCGTTCTCGCGGCCTCGTTCCAGCTGGGCGACCGCGCGCGCCGGCTGGCCAGTCGCGGGCTGGTACTCGCGCTGGGTGCGATTGGCCTGGCCGGGTGCCTGGACGAGCTGTCGTTCGGCCAGCGGATCTTCCGCTTCACCACCCCCAGGATCGGGCGCCTCAACCTGGATGGGTTCCACGACCTGATCCAGATCACCCAGCACACCTGGCGGTTCGGCGACGGTGCGGTGCGCGCGACGATGCTCGTCGTGACGACACTGCTCGCCCTGGCGGCCTGGCGACTGCTTCGCACGCGCCGCGCGGCGATGGCCGCCTGGTGGCGTGCGCATCGCCGTCATCCCG
>CAZVDJ010000929.1:0-1884 GCA_964626245.1 uncultured Gemmatimonadaceae bacterium | reverse complement strand
ATGGCGCACGACGCGCAGCCCCGCTGGAGCCCCGACGGGCAACGCATCGCCTTCATCAGTGACCGCAGCGGGGGCAACAACGTGTGGGTGATTGCGGCTGACGGTCGCGACACCGTGCAGCTGTCGAAGACGAGCGACGACCTGTACGTCTCGCCGGAGTGGACGCCGGACGGCAAGTACGTGGCCGTGACACGATCCGCGCCGGGCGGCGCGCCTTGCATCTTCCTCTACCACGTGGACGGGGGCGCCGGCATTCAGGTGATCCGCGAGCCCGCGGGCCAGATGGCGCTGGGCGCGACCTTCACCCCCGACGGCCGCTACATGTGGTATGCCACTCGGCAGGGGGTCTTCTCCTACAACCAGATCTTCCCGCAGTACCAGCTCGCCGCCTACGACCGCGAGCTGGGCACGGCGACGACGATGACGACGCGCTACGGCGGCGGCTTCCGCCCCGCCATCTCGCCCGACGGCAAGTGGCTCGCCTACGGCTCGCGACACGACGAGAAGACCGGGCTGCGCCTGCGTGACGTGGGCACGGGCGACGAGCGCTGGTTGGCGCATCCCATCCAGCGGGACAACCAGGAGGCATCCCCAGAGATCGACGTCCTCCCCGGCTATGACTTCACCCCCGACAGCAGGGCGATCGTCATCAGCTACGGCGGCGAGCTGTGGCGCGTCCCGGTGGATGGCAGCGCGGCGGCCAGGATCCCGTTCACCATCGACGTGGACGTCGCCATCGGGCCCGAGGTGAAGTTCCAGTACCCCATCGAGGACTCGCCGACGATCGTCGCGTCGCAGATCCGCGACGCCGTTCCCTCGCCCGACGGCAAGCGGGTGGCCTTCTCCGCGTTAGGCGACCTGTACGTGATGGAGCTCCCCGGCGGCGAGCCGCGCCGAGTGGCCGGGACGCCGGAGGGAGAGTTTCACCCCTCGTGGTCGCCCGATGGCCAGTGGGTGGCCTACGTCACGTGGGGCGCCGAGGGCGGTCATGTCCACAAGGTGCGTGCCGACGGGCGCGGCCAGCCGGTGCGGCTCACGCGCGAGATCGCGACGTACTACGGCACGCAGTGGTCGCCGGACGGCGCCCGCATCGTGGCCATGCAGGCCGACGCGCGTGAGTTGCGCGAGACGATCCAGCGATTCGGCGGCGGACAGTCGGCGCGCTTCGTCTGGGTCAGCGCGGAAGGAGGCGCGGTGACGCGGATCCGTGCCGCGGGCGGGCTCGGCGATCCGCACTTCACCAGCGACGCCGCGCGCATCCACGCGTACGGCGGGCAGCAGGGATTGGTCTCGTTCCGCTTGGATGGGACCGACCTGCGACAGCACGTGCGCGTGACCGGGCAGGCGGAGCCCGGCGCGGGCAACCCGCCCAACGCCAACACGGTGCGCATGGCACCGCGCGGTGACCTCGCGCTCGCGCAGGTGGGGTCGGACTTCTACGTAGTCACCGTCCCCGTGGTGGGGGGGCAGGTGCCGGTGATCTCGGTCGCCGCGCCCGACAACGCCGCCACGCCGGTTCGCCGGCTGTCGGACATTGGGGGCGAGTTCCCCGTCTGGCAGTCGAACGGGCGCGTGGTGCACTGGTCCATCGGCAATGCGCTGGTGACGTACGACCTGGACCGGGCCAAGGCGTTCGATGACTCGGTGCGCGCGGCCCGTCGGGCGGCCGCCGCGGCGCCGCGTGACACCGCGGCACGCCCGGTGGCGCGCGACACCAGTGCCGCCAGCTACAAGCCCACCGAGGTGCGCCTGCGCGTCACCGCGCCCCGCGACATTCCGCGCGGCGCTGTGGTCCTGCGCGGGGCCCGGGCGATCACGATGAAGGGGACGGAAGTGATCGAGGACGCCGACGTGGTGGTGCGCGACAATCGCATCGTCGCGGTG
>CAZVDJ010000928.1:0-1885 GCA_964626245.1 uncultured Gemmatimonadaceae bacterium | reverse complement strand
GGATGAGCCCCACGTCGGCGCTCGTCCCGCCGATGTCGATGGAGAGGGCGCGATCGAACCCGGCAAGGCGTGCCACCAGGGCCGCCCCCGCCACGCCGCCCGCCGGCCCCGACAGCGCGAGCGACGCCGCGTGCCGCGCGGCGTCGGCCGCGGCGCGCATGCCGCCTGACGACGACACCACGCCGGGTGCGGGCATCCCCAGGGCGGAGACGCGGGCAGAGAGGTTCTCCAGGTAGACACGCACCCCCGGGCGCGCGTACGCCTCGCACACCGTGGTGGCCGCGCGCTCGTACTCGCGAATCTCGGGAAGGACGTCCGACGACAGGACGACGTCGGTGGTGGGGAGTCGCCGCGCGATCGCCTCCGCCAGTTGCAACTCGTGCGCCGGCACGGCGTACGCGTGCAGCAGCGACACCGCCACGATGTCGGGGGCGAGCGCCGCCACCTGGTCGGCGACCTGCGCGGCCTCGTCCGGCGTGAGCGGGTTCGCCACGCCGTCCGGCGTGACCCGTTCGTGCACGGCCAGCACGCGGGCGGCGTCGACCAGCGGGGCCGGATGATGCACCGACAGGTCGTAGAGCGAGGCACGCTCCTGCCGACGCAGCTCGAGGAGGTCGGTGGCCCCGCGCGTGGCGCACAACACCACCCGCGCCCCGCGCCGCTCGAGCAGCATGTTGGTGACGACCGTGGTGCCGTGTACGACTCGTGCCACGTCGCCGGGTCGGGCGTGCGCGCGGAGCGCCGTTTCCACCCCCTGGCTCTGGTCCTGCGGCGTGCTGAGCACCTTGCCGCTGCGCGCCGTGCCATCGTCGAGCGAGACGGCCACCAGGTCGGTGAAGGTGCCGCCGACGTCGATCCCGATGGAGACGCTCACGGCTTGCGGGAGAGCGCGCCGCGCCTGGCGTTGAGTTCGCGGTCCCGGTTGGCCTCCAGTTGCGCCAGGTGCACGAGGCGAAGGACCAGGAGGTACGCGACCAGGTTGACGGGCACGGTGAAGGCGGCGATGGCCCGTGACGCCTGCCCCCACGGCGTGAGCGCCGCCACCGCACCGACCACCGTGAGCACCGCGCTCGCGCGTACCGCCAGGAGCAACGTGGCGCGCCGGCGGCGGCCGCTGCGCACGAACGGGAGCAGCACCGCGACCACCAACCAGAGCGGCTGAACGAAGAAGAGGTTCTGGTTGTCGTGGGCCGCCACGTGCTGCGTGACCAGCCAGAGCAGCGCCAGCAGGAGGCCGAGCAGCCCGACGACGGCCGACCAGGTGGTGCCGAGCACCATCGCCCCCGCGCGGCCGGCGGTACGGTACCCGATCAGGAATGCGAGGCCGGCCACGACGACGCCGAGCAGCAGCGCGACCGGCGCCAGCCGCGGCACATCCATGCGCTCGGGCGCTCGCCGGGCGGCGAACAGCTCCTCCTCGCCCCGCACCAGTGGGACGAGCGCGCCGGAGGCATCGGGGACGCGAATGTCGCGCAGCGTGCGCTGCACCTCCATCGGGACGAACATCGCTTCCCAGCGGGAAATCGGGCGGTCGGTCGGCATCCCCAGCCCCAGGTCGATCCCCGTCCGGGTCCAGAACATCCCGTCCATCAGGCGCAACGAGTGGTCGCGGTAGGTCATGGTGGTGGCCTGCGACTCCGTGGCGCGCCGGATGACGCCGCCCAGCACCTGGTCCAGGGCATCCCGCACCCGGGTGGAGCAGTTGTCGCGGTAGTAGTCGTACCGGTAGAACTTGTTCTCGTCGAGCGCGTTCCACTCCACGAGGCGCCGGATGCTGTCCTTTTGTGGAGGCGTGAGGGCGAGCCACTGGATGGTGACCGAGCGATTGACCTGCTGGTACGCGAGCAGGGTCTGCCCGGCGTCGAACGGCGCCATCCAGTAGCGC
>CAZVDJ010000927.1:0-1889 GCA_964626245.1 uncultured Gemmatimonadaceae bacterium | reverse complement strand
AGGCCGATCCACAGGGCGAGGTCGAACCAGCGATCGGCCGCACCGGTGTGGCCAATGACTTCGAGCGATGGGAGATATCGACGCCCCACGAACCACGCGCCGACTGCCATCAGGAGCGAGATGCCGATGACGCCGACGCCCGGGGCGATCCACGACATCCCACGCCGCGCGTCCACCATCGCCCTGTACATGCGACGCCACGTTGCCTCCGCGCCGTCACGGACGGCCAGGCGGCGAATGCCGCTCTCGAAGGGGTCGTGGTGGTCGAGCGAGCGCGCCTGCTGCAACTGCCACCAGGTCCAGATGGCGAATCCCAGCGCGAGCAGGACGAGCGGGAGGAGCGGCGAGACGCCGCTCGTCAGGTGCATGGCGCGATACATGGACAGCGTGGCCTCGGGTCCGCCCCGCGCGGCCAGGGCGAGCAGGTGGCCGGTGTAGGCCAGCGAGCAGGCCACGAAGAGCAGGCTGGCCACGGTGATGATGAGGATGCCCACGCGCGCGACCAGCGGGCGTTCGAGGCGCGTGGTCTGGCGCACGTAGGCGTCGAGCGGTTCCGTCTCCGTGATGGCCGGGCCCTCACCCGTGACCCGCGTTGCGGCACGCATCGGGGCAAGGTACGCGCGCAACCGTGCGCCCAGCGCGATGGCTGGCGCCGCGCCTCCCTCCAGCGCGACGGCCTGCTCGCCGCGCGCAGGCCGCTTTGCCGGCCCCGTTGCCGGTATCTTCGCCGGCACCGTCGCGCGCCGCAGGACGCCGATCCATCCGTTCACCAACAGCACGAGCGCCACGGCCACGACGACGGCGGACAGGAGCCCAACTCCCCACAGCGCGCGCGAGGCCCCGGTGAGCGTGGGGTCGAGCGAGCCGATCGTCCGCCGTGCGTCCACGGCGATCGCGAACGGGAGGTAGCTGGCCACCAGCGAGAGCAGGAAGAGGGCGAAGAAGAGCGACTCGCGGGCGCTGGTCGGGCGCTCCAGGAAGGCGGGGAGCTCGAAGTGCAGCGCCTCGAACGGCTTGCGGCCCAGCAGGAAGACCACGACGACGCCGAGCAGCAGGAGCATGGGCGCGAACACCAGGAGCGACAGCAGGGCATCGTGCGTGTACAGGTGCTCGTGCGGACGCTCGCTCGACGCGGCCGGCAGCGAGTCCAGGGCGTCGCGAATCCCCAGGTACGGCCACCAGCGCGCGGAGGGGACCTGGGCCCGCAAGGGATAGAAGCCGTCCCGCCCAACGACCGAAAGCCAGACCGGGGGGAGGAAGAAGGTGCGATCGCCTGCAAAGGCATTGTGGAGCGTGAACTCGACCCGGTGCTCGGGGAGGCCGAGGAGTGCGAGCGTCGCGTTGTACACGCCGAGTGACGCGTCGGTGGGCAGCGCCAGCAAGTCGGTCAGCCGGGAAAAGGAGCTGTCGCTCCCGGCGCGTCGATGCGAGGTGCTCCAGAACTGGTTCTCGAGCGCCATGGGGTAGGAGCTGAGCACCAGCGTGCCGCGCAGCGCGTCGGCGAACTCGGGGCGTCGCAGCAGCACGTGCCCCTCGTACAGCACGAGCATCACGTCCTGCAGCCCGCGGCGCACCTCGCGTGCGAGCATCAGCTTGTCGCGGACGTCCGTGGCCTTGATGACGACCAGGCGTACCCCGTGTTCCTGCAGCGTGCGCACGAGGCTGGACAGCACGACGTCGAGCGACGGGACGCTCAGCGTCGAGGTGAGGTTTGGCGACTCGCGCGGGCGCGCCGCGTCGTCGAGCGAGAGGCGCGTGCGCGGCGCCTCGCCCAGGCTGGGAAGCGACTGCGCCGGCTCGCGCGCGGCGGGCGCCTGCTCGATCGCGACTCGCAGGCTGGCGATGTTGATGGGGAACGGTACCGTGAGGTACCCCGTCCCTGCCTGACG
>CAZVDJ010000926.1:0-1899 GCA_964626245.1 uncultured Gemmatimonadaceae bacterium | reverse complement strand
TGCAGCTGGCGGAGATGCGGTCGGCACGCGGATGCTCGCCGGCGGTGCCGGCCGGCCCGACGACGGTATCTCGGCCACGCCGGCTGGCGTTACCGCGATGCGCGGGCGCTCCGGTCGCGTCCGCGCCGTCCCGATCGGTTGGGCGCCCGGCAGGCGGAAGTGATCCAACCGGTCGGCGCGCCCTCCGCGCTCGCTGGTCCGTTCGCGCGCGCCGCGCGTGCGCTGGCTCCCCGCGCTTGCCTCGCTCTGCTCGCTCGCGGCACTCCCCTCGCGGGCTTCGCTCACGGAGATCTCGAGCCGCAGCTCCAGGTCGTGATCGAGAATGGGGGTGGGGGCGCGCGGCGGCTCGTGGCGCAGGATGAGGTCACGCCCTCCCCCGGGCACCGACGCGCCGCGCGTCGCACTCCCGCCGCAGCACGCGCAGGCCAGGCGCGGCGACAGGTCGATCAGGACGCTCTCGCGTCCCAGCAGGTGCTCGGCCAGCTCGGTCGAGAAGCCGTCCTCGGTGATGGTCACCAGCCGGCGCTCCGGCGCGCGCGACTCCAACGCCTTGGGCGACGGGCAGCCGCCCGGAAGCGAGTAGTACCGGCGTCGATCGGGCGGGATCACCGAGTCGAAGACGGCCGGCATGCGCTCCAGCGAGATGCCGCGGCTCGCCAGCAGCTGCAAGAAGTCGTGCGCGCCGATGCGGCTGTCGATCGACGCGTCGCGCGAGCCGGGACAGCCGCCGATCACCGTCACGTGCATCGGCACGTCGGCGTGCAGCGCGCGGAGATAGCGCGCGGTCGCCACCACCGGCGCCACCAACGTCAGCAGGAAGGGCGCGAGTTCGTCGCCGGAGGCCAGGAGCCGCTCGCGCAGCGCCGGGCAGGCGCAATGCACCACCGGCATTCCCCCGCGCGCATCGAGCGTGCGCAACGTGTACTCGGCCAGCGCCTCCTCTCCCCACGACACGGGCACGACGAGGTCATACCCACACGCGAGCATCGCGTGGGCCAGTTGCATCGCTCTCGCGGGGAGGGCGGCGAGAACCGTGTCATTGCCGACGACGGCGACCTCAACGGGGCGCGCCGGCCGATCAGCTGGGAGGCGGGGGGTCAAGCGCGAGGGGAGGACCCGCTGACGAGCTCAGCGATTCAATAAGGAACCGGAAAATGCACAGCCTGTCCAGAGAAGTCGCCCGGTATATTCTGCCCATGGCTGAGTCCCCTCTCCCCAGCGCCAGCAACTCGCCTGTCGGATGGGATGGCGTCCGCGAACTCCCCCCCGACGTGCTCGCCACGCGCCTGGCCGCCGGCGACTGCCTTTGCCTGGTCGATGTCCGTGAGCCGTGGGAGTGGGAACTGGTGCGTCTTGACGGCGCCCGGCACCTCCCGCTCGGCGGCTTCGCGCACGCCGCCGGCACCCTGAATCCCAGGGATGAGGTGGTGGTCTATTGCCATCACGGGATGCGATCGCTCGCTGCCGCGAACTACTTGTCGCAGTTGGGGTTCCGGCGTGTCTGGAACCTGAACGGTGGCATCGAACGATACGCCGCCGACGTGGATCCCACCCTTCCTCGCTACTGAACGAGGGGCTCGCGGTGCCCTCGTCCCTCGCCGGCGTGGTGCAGGAGATGCCGGTCGTCACGGGTGCCGCTGCGATCACGCTCGCGGCCGCAGGGCGCCAACGGAACCGCAACCAAAGCCTATCCAGCCATCATCGATCGCGCCACAGACAAGGATTGGGCCGGCGACCTTGCCCCCGGAGCATCCGTCACATCACAGTTTCTGTTCTATCCGGGAACTGGCAACGCAGCGGGCAGAACGGTCCGCTTAACCTTGCTCGCCACGGGCAGGCAGGTCGAATTCGGCCTCTAACTAATCGGAAATCGACTCGCGCAGGTCGAGGTCCGTGTCC
>CAZVDJ010000925.1:0-1900 GCA_964626245.1 uncultured Gemmatimonadaceae bacterium | reverse complement strand
AAGGTTACCGCGACACCCTCCCCCCGCGCATCCCGTCTCGTCCCCGCCCCACCGGCTCACACAGGGCGCGCGCTGCCCCGCACGACGGCGGGCGGGGGAAGAACCTCCCCCCGCCCGCCAGGTCCCGACGGCCAACCCCTTTCACGGCGCGATCCACCGCGCGTTCGCGCCGCCTAGGTGGTCGCGGCGGTCGGTGCCACGTCCGGCAACGTCTGCTTGGGGGCCACGATCTTCAGGATCCCGCGGTCCAGCTCCGCGGAGACCTTCGCAGCGTCGACCTCGCTCGGGAAGCCGAAGCGGCGATACACGTCGTTGGACTTGAACTCGCTCCAGACGACCTGCGCGTCCTCTCCCCTGGACTCGTGCTGCGAGGCGGCATGGACGATGAGTTCGCTCGGCGTCGCGGTCACCTCGACTTCCTTGTCCGTGTAGCCGGGGAGGGTGATGTCCACCTCGTAGGTGCCATTGCGCTCCTTCAACTCGGCGGCTGGCCACCCCAGCACCTCGTGCTCGGCGGCAATCCAGTCGTCGAGGTCGCTCCCCAGCGAAGCGCCGCGGTTGAGGAAGCGTTCGAATGCCTTCTCGCGCACCGCGTCCATGCGGCGTGACAGCTCGGTGAAGACGGGAAGGTCGCGCTGGTCGTCGCCAGTGCGCTGGATCGGGATCTTCGTCATCGGAACATGCCTCTGTCCTGCCCTGACGGTTGTGACGCACGTGCAGCTGCCGGGGCACGCGACAGGATCGGCAGCTGCCACACGGGGAGTCGTACGTTGCGGATGTTCATCAGCGCTGCCTATCCGGGAAGCCCTGACGTTTGCGTCGTGACGGAGACGTGACCGTGTGATCTCACAGCGCGGAGGGATACGTCGCCGGCGCCTCGCCGCGCTCCCACTCACCAGTTCGCTCCAGCGGCTCCACCGCGCGCGTGACGTCGTAGTGCAGCATCACGTCGAACTGTTCAGGCAGCCGCGCGTGGAAGTAGTGCGACAGGCGCTCCGTCTGCGGACGATAGATGACGCCGATGGCGCGCTGCAACCGCGGCTCGTCCAGCACCTGCCGCAGCTCCGCGGAGTGTCGCAGGTCCAGGAGGAGCCGGGGGCCGGCGTCGTGCAGCACCGACTCGTACGACCCCGCCAGCGGGGGGCGCACCGTCATGCGGCGTGCGGCGCCACCCCAATCGTCGGCAGCGGTGACCGTCCCCGTGGCGGTGCTGAAGCCCACCAGCAGCGCCTCGTGACCGAACGTCGCGCGCGCCAGCTGCCCAAGGTTCAGCTCGCCCTGCTGTGCCATCTCGGTCGCCGCCGCGTTGCCCAGGTGCGAGTTGTGCGCCCACACGACCAGTCGTGCCGGCTCGCGGCGCTTCCGGGACAGGTGAGTGCCCACCGCGCGCAGCGTCTCGAACATGTGCCGGTCGCGCAGATTCCACGAATCGGCGCGCCCGCGGAACATGGCGCGGTAGTACTGCTCGGCGTTGCGCACCAGGCGCGCATTCTGCTCGGCAAAGAAGTGCGCGTCGGCGGCCACGCGCCCATCCCGCTGCGCGTAGGCCGCGGCCTGCCGCTGCAGGTCGAGCAGCTGCGTCACCACCTCCGCCTCGCACGACTCGGCCATGCCGCGCGTCACGGCGAAGCCGTATGCCTGGGCATCATCGCCAAACTGGTCGAAGCAGGCAAACCGGTGCCGGGCCCGCCGCGCCGCCTCGGGGTCCACCACGTCCAGGTACGAGACCACGTGCGCCATGGAGGCGTGCAGGCTGTACAGGTCGAGTCCGTAGAACCCCACGGGACGCTGGGTCGCGTCGAGCGCGTCGTTGTGGGCCCGCAGCCAGCCCACGAAGTCCAGCACGTCGGCGTTGCGCCACATCCACTGCGGAAAGCGGACGAAGCCCCCCAGCGCCTCG
>CAZVDJ010000924.1:0-1907 GCA_964626245.1 uncultured Gemmatimonadaceae bacterium | reverse complement strand
GCATCGTGGAACGATGCCTGTACGGGGTGGACCTGAACCCCGCCGCCGTGCAGCTCGCGCAGGTGTCGCTCTGGATCGAGTCGCTGGCCGGCGACCGCCCGCTGTCGTTCTTTGCCCACCACATTCGCGTGGGCAACTCGCTGCAGGGGACCTTCGCCGATCGCTTCGACACCACCCCCGACCCCCGCTTCTTTGCCTCGCGCGGCGACACCCTCACGCTGGGGCTGTTCGAGTCCAACATCCGGCAGCGCATCGAGCAGGCGTTGGGCGAGCGCCGCCTGATCGACGCCGAGCTCCCTCCCGAGATTCGAGGCGACACGACGGAGGAGTTCGCCTACAAGGAAGACCGGCTCCGCCGTTCGGAGGCCGCATTGGCCGAGGCGCGACTCCTGATGGACCTGCGCAGCGCGTCGCCGTACATCCCGGCCATTTGGGCCGATCTTCCCACCGTCGTCGGTAGCCGCGACCCGGCCAGCGCCGCCCGCGCGCGCCCCTGGTGGCCTCAGTTCGAGGAGGTGCGGCAGCGCGAGCGCTTCTTCCACTGGGAGCTGGAGTTCCCAGAGGTCCTGCTCCGACCGGAGCGGCCGGGCTTCGACGTGGTGCTGGGCAATCCGCCGTGGGACAAGGTGCTCCCCAGCAAGCTGGCGTTCTACGCCGATGTCGACCCACTCATCACGGCCTGGAAGGGGAATGAAGTCGATCGTCAACTGCGCGCACTGCATCGCGCGCACCCGGGGCTCGAGGAGCGCTATGAGCAGGAACGCGAGCGCATCACCACCTTTGCCCGCGTGCTGCGAAAGGGGGGCGATTTCCCGCTCGCTCGGCCGCGCGTGGAGGAGAGCGAGGAGGAGGACGGCACCACCCGGCGGCGACACCGCCGGTCGGAGCAGAACGCCCACGAGGAGCTGGCCAAGTACTTCGTGGACCGCTCGCTGCGGCTGGCGCGGCAGGGCGGGGCCGTGGGGCTCGTGGTACCGTCGGTGATCTACAACGGCGACGGCAACGTGGGACTGCGACAGTTCCTGCTGAACGAAACCGCGATCACCGCATTCTACGGCTTCGAGAACCGCCGAAGAATCTTCCCCATCCACGCCAGCTACAAGTTCGCCAACCTCGTGGCGCGCATCGGCGCCGAAGGGGCAGGCGCGTTCGACGCGGCCTTCATGCGGCACCACGTGGCCGAGCTGTCGTCACCCGAGCCCAAGCCGTGGATGGTGCGCGTCACGCGCGACGAGATCGCGCAGCTCTCGCCCGCGACGCTGGCCTTCCTGGAGTTCCGGGGTGCGAAGGACCAGGAGATCGTGCAGCGCATGACGGTGGGAAAGCCGACGTTCGGAGGGGCGGAGCCGGGGGCGTGGGGCACTCGGCTCATCAGTTGGCGCCAGCACGAGGTGGTGTACAACGCCAGCGAGGACAAGGACCTCTTCACCAACCCCGCCACCGAGCGCCTGCACACCCCCGAATCCGTCCTGGGTCCGCTCGCCCCTGCCGATCCCGCCTCCCTCGCGGATGCCATGCGTGAGGCCGGCTTCTTTCCCGTGTACGAGGGGAAGCACGTGGAGCAGTACCTCGTCGGGGTGAAGCCGGTGCGCTGGTGGCTTTCGGTCGATCAGGCGTTCGCCAAGTACGAGCAGCGACCGCGCGAGTCGGCGACGCTGGTGTTCCGGGAGACGGCGAGCAACACGAACCAGCGCACGTGTATCGCGGCGGTGCTGCCGGAGCGGTCGGCGGCGTCGCACAAGTTGACCGGTGTTGACGTCCGAAACGTCGAGACGGACGCAGCGCTGACCGTCCTCAACTCGATGTGCTTCGACTTCCTGCTGAGGCTCCGCTCGGCAGGCACCAACGTGAGCTTCACGTACATTGAGCCGGTGGCGGTACCGTCGGCGAGCGTGGTGAACGCCCTC
>CAZVDJ010000923.1:0-1911 GCA_964626245.1 uncultured Gemmatimonadaceae bacterium | reverse complement strand
AGGCTCAGGTTCACGAGGTGCGCGCCGGCTTCGGCGGCCCAGTCGATCGCCGAAGCCAGGACGCGGGCGCTGGTGGCCAGGTGGCGATCGAGGACGCGCACCGGGATCAGGCTCGCCCCGGGCGCCACGTCGCCGATCGCCGCCGTGACCGCGGTCCCGTGCCCCAGGCGGTCGGCGGTGTCGAGCGGATCGTCCCCCACCAGCGCCACCCCGGGGGCCACGGCTGCAACGTGCGGATGTCCGGGGGCGACGCCGCTGTCCACGATGGCGACGCGTATGCCCGCCCCCGTCGCCGTGCGCAGCCACTCGGCGCTGGTCGTGAGCTGCAACGCGCCCGTGGTCATGCGCGCTCGCCACCGGGGCCGGTCGGCACGCGCGTCATGCCGGCGCCATCGGGCCGTCGGCCACCACGCGACCGCCGCGCAGCACGATGGTGCGCGGCGCCAGCGCGGCCACGGCCGCGCGGTGCGTGATGAGGACCACCGTGCGCGCCGCCAGCCAGCCGTCCAGCGCCCCCATCACCACCGCCTCGGTCTCGGCATCCAGCGCCCCCGTCGCCTCGTCCAGCACCAGGACGCGCGGGTCCGCCAGGATGGCGCGCGCCAGCGCCAGTCGCTGGCGCTCCCCGGTGGACATGGCGCGCCCGCGCTCCCCGAGCACGGTGGCCAGCCCCTGCGGGAGCGCGGCGAACCACGGACCCAGCGCCGCCAGCTGCAGCGCCTCGCGCAGCTGCGCGTCGCTGGCCTCGGGCGATGCCACGCGCAGGTTGTCCGCCAGCGATGCATGAAAGACGAACGGCTCGGTCTCCACCACGAGCACCCAGCGCCGCACCGTCTCCAGCGACAACTCGCGCAGGTCATGCCCATCCAGCCGGACCACGCCCTGGTCCGGGTCGGCGTGGCGCACCAGCAGGTCGGCGATCGTCGACTTCCCCGCCCCGCTCTCCCCCACGATCGCCACGCGCTCCCCCTCCGCCAGCTGCAGCGTGACCCCCTCGAGCACCGGGCCACGCTCCGTGCGCACCGTCACCCCTTCCAGCGCCACGCGGCCGACGCAGTGCTGCAGCACGAGCGGAACGCCGGCCTCCACCACCTCCACCGGGGCGTGCAGGATCTCCTGCACGCGCTCCAGCGACACTCGCGCCGACGCCACGCTCGCGTAGATCCCCATCAGCCCCTGCACCGGCGACAGCAGCCGCACCTGGTACGCGGCGAAGGCGACGAGCGTCCCCATCGAGATCTCGCCGGCGATGACGCGCCACCCGCCGTACAGGAAGACCCCCGCCGACCCGGCCGCCAGGAGGAGGCCGGGGAGCCCGCCGGCCAGGTAGGTGAGGCGACGCATCGCCATCAGCGCATCGACAAAGCCGGCGTTGCGCCGGCGGAACTCGTCCTCCGAGCGGCGCTGCGCGTTGTGCGCCACCAGGAGCTTCATCCCCTGCAGCGCCTCGATGAGGAACGTCCCGACGCCGGCGCTGTGGTCCCTCAGCTGGGCCACGCGCCCCTCCAGGCGCCGGCGGTACGCCACCGTGGCCCACAGCGACGGCGGGAGCGCCACCAGCCCCACCAGGAAGAGGCGCAGGTCGAGCGTCACCAGCATCGCCACGCTCCCCAGCAGGTACGCCACCTGCCCGATCCACGCCAGCGCCACCTCGGCCGCCACGCGCTGGATCTCGGCGATGTCGCTGTTGACCCGCGAGGCGATCTGCCCGATGGGGGTGCGGGTGAACCAGCGCGGCGACAGGCGTTGCAGGTGACGGAAGACGTCGAGCCGCATGTCGAACAGCACGTCGGCCGAGACACGCGTGTAGCGCAGCCCGCTCACCACGTTCAGGACCAGGGCGCCCGCGGTGAGCGCCAGGAAGCCCGCCACCGTCCACGCCAGCATGCGCAGGTCGCGCCCCAGCAGGGC
>CAZVDJ010000922.1:0-1916 GCA_964626245.1 uncultured Gemmatimonadaceae bacterium | reverse complement strand
AGGGGGCGAGGCCGGCCATCCGGCGGCAGACCACGCCGGGGCGTTTGCCCTGGCACAGGCCCATGGCCTGGCGTGCACCTGCCACGCCGGCGAGGGTGACGGCGCGGGATCGATACGCCAGGCGGTGCACCAGTGCGGGGCGCGGCGCATCGGCCACGCCACCCGGCTCTTCGAAGACCCGGCGCTCACCCGCGAGGTGCGGCAGGCCGGCATCTCCCTGGAGATCTGCCTCACGAGCAACGTGCAGACGCACGCCGCCGCGTCGTACGAGTCCCATCCGCTGCGCCAGTACTTCGACCAGGGGCTCACCGTCGTCCTCAATACCGACAACCGCCTGATGAGCGGCGTGACGCTGGTGGACGAGTACCAGCACGCGGCGCAGGCACTCGGCTTCACCTTCGAGGAGCTGGCGCGCGTGGCGCTCAACGGCTTCGAGAGTGCGTTCCTCCCGCCCGCGCAGCGTGACGCGCTGCTGGCGCGGGCGCGCGCCGACATCGAGGCGCTGCGTCGCGGACCTTCGCATGGCTGAGCGCGACGACGTGTACGCGGCCCATCACGGCGAGGCGTTGCAGGTGCCGGCGGCCGTGGCGGCGGTGCGCGCGCGCCTTGCGGTGCGGGCGCCGGTGGCCGCGATCGTGCTCGGCTCGGGGCTGGGCGGGTTGGCGGCGCGCCTTGGCGGCGCGTCGCGCGTGGCCTATCGCGACATTCCGGGATTTGCCGAGCCCCGAGTGGCCGGGCACGCCGGCGAGCTGCTGCATGGGACGCTTGGCGGACGCGAGGTGCTGGCCCTCGCGGGACGCTTCCACATGTACGAGGGGCACGAGGCTGCGCACAGCGCCTTTCCCGTGCGGGTGGTGCACGCGCTGGGGGCGCGCACGCTCATCCTCTCCAACGCGGCCGGCGGCATCCGGCGCACCCTGGCACCGGGGCAACTGATGCTCATCGCCGACCACCTGAACACGATGTTCCGCCACCCGCTCGCCGGGCGCGTGGTGCCCGGTGACGAGCGCTTCCCCGACATGTCCGACCCGTACGATGCCGGGCTTCGCCGCCAGATGCACGACGCGGCGCGCGCGCTGGGGATCCGGCTGGAGGACGGGGTATACGCCGGCCTGCTGGGGCCCACCTACGAGACCCCCGCCGAGGTGCGCATGATGGAGCGGCTGGGCGCCGATGCGGTGGGCATGTCCACGGTGCCCGAGGTGATCGTGGCGCGCGCCCTGGGGATGCGATGCGTGGCCGTCAGTTGCATCACGAATCCGGCGGCCGGCATCTCGCCGCATCCCATCCACCACGACGAGGTGATCGAGGTGACGCGCGCCGCCGCGCACGACTTCGAACGGCTGGTCGAGGGGTTCGTCGGCACGCTGTAGCGCCGCGCCGGCGACAGCCGCGGGACGGCCCCGCGCGTCGCCGGGGACAAACGCTCAGAAGCTGAAGCCGAGCGTGACCGGTATGAACCGGCTGGTCGACTTGAGGCCGTCGGAGGGGGTGATGCTGAACTGGTGAAAGCGCGCCTCCACGAAGAAGGCCACCGGCCCGCCGAAGCGCAGCCCCACGCCGCCGTTGAAGCCGAAGCCCGACTCCGAGTCGCTGGTGGAGATGCCGCTGCCGTCGGTGAGCGAGGCGGTGAGTTCATACAGCCCAAGACCTCCCATCACGTACGGGCGCACGCCGGTCCCGGCACTCACGTGATAGAGCGCGCTGGCGCCGACGTACAGCACCGAGTTGCGCAGGTCGTCGTCCGGCGTGGCGCCAACGTCGGCGAGGAAGTCGTCGGTGTAGCCGGCGCGCGTGTACAGCGCCTCGGCGCGCACCGCCCACGGCCCCTCGGCCACGGGCTGGTACTGGAAGAAGCCGAGTGCATTCCACCCCGTCTTCACGTCGTTGGCAAAGTCGCCGATGGGAACGGTACC
>CAZVDJ010000921.1:0-1920 GCA_964626245.1 uncultured Gemmatimonadaceae bacterium | reverse complement strand
GTCGCGCTACGGCACCACCTCGCTGGCAGACATCGAAGCCCGGCTTCGCGCCCTTGGCGCCCAGCTGGGCGTCGACGTCTCCTGCGCCCAGTACAACGGCGAAGGCGAGCTGGTCACCGAGATCCAGGGGCTGCGAGGCCGGTGCGACGGCGTGATCATCAATGCCGGGGCGTATTCGCACAGCAGCCTGGCCATCCGCGACGCCTTCGCCGCCGTGGAGATCCCGTTTGTCGAGCTTCACCTGACGAACATCTACGCACGCGAACCGGAGCGGCGTCATTCGATGCTGGCCCCGGGGGCGCGCGCCGTCATCTGCGGCTTTGGCGCGGACGGGTACGAGTGGGCGATGCGGGGGCTCGTCGCACTCCTGCGCCCGTGAGCGGCGCGCGAGAACTGCGGCTGGCGGCGCTCGTCAACCGCCTCGTGGAGCACCACCTGGACGGCGTGCTCGTCACGTCGCTCCCGAACATCCGGTACCTCACCGGCTTCTCGGGCTCCAACGCGCTGCTCTTCGTCACGCCCCGCGCGGTGCACCTCATCACCGACTTCCGCTACCAGACGCAGGCTGCGGACGAGGCGGGCGACGTGGCCGAGGTCCGCATCGAGTCGACGTCGCTGTGGACGGGGCTGTGGACCCTGCTCGGCGCCATGGCCGGGCTCAAGGCGATGGGCTTCGAGGCGGCGCACCTGGTGCACCGCGACTTCCAGCGACTGCTGGAGCAGGGGGACCGCTGGCACTGGCGCCCCACGACCGAGCTGGTGGAGGCGCTGCGCGCCACCAAGGATGACGGCGAGGTCTCGCACATCCGGGCCGCCGGTGCCATTGCCATGGCGGCGCTGGAGTCCACGCTGGCGCAGGTTCGCCCGGGGATGACCGAGCTGGCGGTCTGTGGCGTCCTGGAGCGCGCGCTGCGCGATGCCGGGAGCGAGGCGCACCCATTTCCCCCCATCGTCGCGTCGGGGCCGAGGGCGGCCCTCCCGCATGCCCGGGCGTCGGACCGGGCTATTGCGTCCGGCGAGTTTCTGTTGTTGGATTTCGGGGCTTCTGCGGCCGGCTATTGTTCGGACGTGACCCGGACCGTGGTGGTGGGGCGCGCCGACGACCGTCAGTGCGCCACGTACGATGCGGTGCGGGAAGCCAACCAGGTCGCCCGGGAAGGAATCCGGGCGGGAATGCGCGGGCGGGAAGGTGATGCGCTCGCGCGTGGCGTATTGGAGGCCCGCGGGTTGGGCGAGCTGTTCGGCCACGGACTTGGCCACGGGATCGGGCTGCAGGTGCACGAGGCCCCGCGCCTGTCGCGGTTGGCGGAGGAGGTGCTTCCGGAGGGCTCCGTCGTTACCATCGAGCCCGGGGTGTACGTGCCGGAGTGGGGGGGAGTGCGAATCGAAGACGATGTTCACCTGCGCGCCGACGGGGCCGAGCTGCTCACGCATTTCACGCGGGAGCTCGTCGAGCTGACTTGAACGCACACGTCCAGAGAACTCAATGGCTGACATTTCGGACCTGCGGTACGTGAAGAAGTTGATCGAGATGCTGGACGGCTCGTCAGTCGACTCGGTCGAGATCTCCTCCGAGAAGGGGATGAAGATCCGGATCGGAAAGACGCCGCAGCAGCGAGGCGGCGTCCCCATTCCGGCACCGGTGGCGGTGCCGGCGCTTCTTCCCGCGGCTCCCGTGGGGCGCATGACGCCCACCGAGCCGATGGCGGCGATTCCCGATCCCGATGCGGCCCCACGCGCCGAGCCGCCCAAGGCCAACCTGCTCGAGGTGAAGTCGCCGATGGTGGGGACCTACTACGCGCAGCCCGAGCCCGGCTCCAAGCCGTACGTCTCGGTGGGGCAGCGTATCGAGAAGGGGCAGATCCTCTGCATCATCGAGGCGATGAAGATCATGAACGAGATCGAGTCGGAATTCTCGGG
>CAZVDJ010000920.1:0-1920 GCA_964626245.1 uncultured Gemmatimonadaceae bacterium | reverse complement strand
GAGGAGCGACGCAAGCAGGTGCAGCGCGTTGTACGGCAGGATGTCGCCGAAACGCAGCGGCACTGGCAGCTGCAACACCGCGGGATCACGCAGCCCCCCGAAGAGCGCACCGCCCAGCAGGTTCACCGTGTACAGCACTCCCCGTGAGGCCAGGAAGTCGAAGGCACTGTAGAACACGGCGACGCTGGCGTATGCAATGAGCCCGACGATCACCCCGTCCCTCGTGTCGTGATTCGTGGCGTCCATGGGCCGGCTCCGGCGCTGACGTTGTGGTGGCGGGTGACGGCTGCGCGTCGGTCACCCGCCACCACGCTACGTGCGCCGCGCCGGCGCGCGAGTCGGGATTCGCCTGACTGGGGTTGCGTGGCTAGCTGGCGAGCGCCCCCTCCCACGGCAGGTCGGGGCGACCGAAGTGTCCGTAGTTGGTGGTGCCGCGAAAGATCGGCTGCCGCAGCCCCAACCGTTCGATGATGGCCTGCGGACGGTAATCGAAACTGCTCGCGAAGGCGGCCGCGGCGTCGGCGTCGCCGGTGCCGAAAGTGTCGACGCGCACGCTCACCGGTTGCGCCACGCCGATGGCATACGCCACCTGCACCTCGGCGCGGGACGCGAGCCCGGCGTGCACCACCGACCGTGCCACCAGCCGCGCAAAGTAGGCGCCGCTGCGGTCGACCTTGGTGCCGTCCTTTCCGCTGAACGCCCCGCCGCCGTGGCGTCCCGCGCCGCCGTAGCTGTCGACGATGATCTTCCGCCCCGTCACGCCGGCATCGGCGCTTGGTCCGCCCTGCACAAAGCTCCCCGTGGGATTCACGAGCACCTCCACGGCATCACGCTGCCACTCGCCGAGTACGGCGGGAATGAGCGCGTCGCGCACGTACGCCGAGATCTCGTGCTGCGACACCGCGGCGTCGTGCTGCGTGGAGACGAGCACCGTTTCCACCCGCACGGGACGCGTCCCTTCGTACCGCACCGACACCTGGGTCTTGGCGTCAGGGCGCAGCCACGGCACCGTGCCGTTGCGCCGATCCTCGGCCAGCCGGCGCGAGAGGGCGTGCGCCAGGGTGATGGGAAGGGGCATCAGCGTGGGGGTCTCGTCGCTGGCGTAGCCGAACATGATCCCCTGGTCACCGGCCCCGCCCACGTCGACACCCTGCGAGATCTCGGGCGCCTGTTGCGTGAGGAGGACGCGGATGTCGACGCCGTCCGCGTGAAACGGCTCGCGAGGATCCACGTAACCGATCGCCCGAATGGCCTGGCGTGCGACGGCCTCCACGTCGACCGCGGCGCGCGAGGTGATCTCGCCGGCGAGCACGACGTGGCGGTGCTTCACCAGGACCTCGCACGCCACGCGGCTGTGCGGGTCCTGCGACAGGTAGGCATCGAGGATGGAATCGGCGATGAAGTCGCACACCTTGTCGGGGTGCCCTTCGCTGACCGACTCGGATGTGAAGACATGGCTGCTGGAACGGGACATCGGTCCTCCGATTGGCGTCAGGCAGCGAGAGCGGTCCGCTGCGGGTGTGCGCGTGGTGCGTGTCGGGGACGCCCGGAACGGACGAGCGGCCCGCGACCAGGCTGTGATCGCGGACCGCTCTCCGCGACTTAGACGGTCGAACCCGGAGCTGCGCCGGGTGCACGGCCCGCCAAGTCGGTGAAAACGCCGTGCAGGGAGTAGTATCGGCAGGTCGCGAGGGCGGCGCAACTCGTCACTGGTCCAATGGCGCCGGGCGGATCCCGGCGCGATGTTCCCGCCGCGCCGCCGGCCCGAGCTGCGGCGACCGCGATCACGTCCTCCTCCCTCACGGTTTGTCACGATGGAACGCACCAGCGCGCGCCCTTCCGACTCCTGCCCGGCCGATCGTGCACGCGACGTGCGCTCCGCCGTGTTGGCCCTGGCCATCGTCGCGGCGTCGAGCGGCC
>CAZVDJ010000919.1:0-1922 GCA_964626245.1 uncultured Gemmatimonadaceae bacterium | reverse complement strand
CATCCGGCACTCCCTCGTCCTGCTCGTCCGGCGCAACGGGCGAGTGGGAGCGCGGTGGGGAGGGTGCGGGGGAGGGTGCGGGGGGCTGGCCGCGCCGTTCGGGTGCCTCGCGTCCGTGGTACGGCGATGGCCGCGGCTCGCGCGGCGCCTCGGGCGGCGGCTCGGGCGGCGGCTCGGGCGCGTCGCGCTCGCTCCGCGGCGCCCGCCCGGCCTCTGGTGCCGCGTCGCGCGTTCCGTCGGCGCCCCGCTCCCGGTCGCGCGAGCGGCGCTGGTCCGCGGGACGTTCGCGCCGGTCGCCGCGCTCGGCGCGCTCGCGTCGCTCCCCGCGCTCTCCGCGCTCTCCGCGCTCCCCGCGCTCCCCGCGCTCCCCGCGCTCCCCGCGCCGAGGGCTCTCGGCGGGTTCGGCGGGGCCGGGCATCACGGGGAGCGTGCGCGGGAATCGCAGCGCGTCGGCGGCCGACATGCCGGGGCGCCATGCCGGGAGTTCCGACGTGTCCTGCAGGCGAAGGACCTCGTCCGAGATCGCCTCGTACGGAATGGGGGAGGTTTCTTCATCCAGCCCCTGCGTCCCGGCCGGCGGGTTGCGCCACTCGCGCCGCAGCTCCGCCAGGGTAACGAGACGCACCTCACCGTCGGCGGCGCGCAGCGTCACGCGTTCGCGAAAGATGTCGTTGGCCAGAACCTTCTCCTCGCCCTTCGACGTCTCGATCAGCTTGCCTTCCTTGGGGAATCGCTTGCGCTGCTGCACGTAGAAGTCGTGCTCGTACCGCAGGCAGCACATCAGGCGCCCGCAGGCGCCGGAGATCTGCGTCGGGTTGAGCGAGAGTCGCTGGTCCTTGGCGACGCCTAGGTTCACGGGGCGCAGCTCGGGCAGCCACGACGACGAGCAGTACTCGCGTCCGCACCGCCCGATGCCGCCCAGCCGCTTGGCCTCGTCGCGCACGCCGATCTGCTTGAGCTCGATGCGCGTCCGGAACATCGACGCCAGCTCGCGCACCAGGTTGCGGAAGTCGACGCGCTTCTCGGCGGTGAAGTAGATGGTGAGCTTGCGCCGGTCCCACCGCCACTCGGCGTCGGTGAGCTTCATGACGAGGTTGTTGGCCTTCACGCGCTCCATCGCGCGGCGTCGTGCCACCTCGTCCTGCTCGCGCAGCTCCAGCGAGCGCTTGACCTCGTCGTCCGTGGCCAGCCGTCGCACGCTGAAGGCAACCGGCTCCTCCTCGGTGGGTCGGTGCGGAACGCCGGCGGCTCGCTGCTCCGCGAGCGTCCCGGTGGCGTGCACGCGCCCCAGGTCCTCCCCACGGTCGGCCTCGACGATCACCGCCGCCTTGAGGGGGAGGGGGTCGTCACCGGTCCAGTGGAAGAACTCCTTTCGGTTGCCCTTGAAGGCGACTTCGACCAGCGCGGGCATGCGGTACAGACGGGGGACGGGAGACGGGAGGTGGGAGGCGGGCGGCGCGTCTTGGCCGGCCGAGGAGCGACGACGCGTGGAGGAACGATAACACGGGCGATGTGGGCGGAGGGACCGGGCGGCAAGGTCGCGCCCCCCGGTTCAGCCGCAACTCACCGAAATGAAATGCGGCGCCCACCCGGCGCCGCACCCGTCTCCTGCCTCCCGTCTCCCGCCTATTCGTCAAACTTCCCCATCTTCAGGAACTTCTCCCGCCGTTTCCGCACCAGCTTCTCGGGCTTGAGCTTGCGGAGCTCCTCGTAGTGGCGGATGAGGGTTTCCTGCAGCGCCGCGGCGGCCACCTCGTGGTTGGCGTGTGCACCGCCCAGCGGCTCGGGAATGATCTCATCGATCACGCCGAGTTCGAGGAGGTCGGGGGCGGTGATCTTGAGGGCGCCCGCGGCCTTCTCGCGCATCTCGGGCGACTTGCCGTCCTTCCACAGGATCGCCGCACATCCCTCGACCGTGATCA
>CAZVDJ010000918.1:0-1922 GCA_964626245.1 uncultured Gemmatimonadaceae bacterium | reverse complement strand
GGGGGCGCGCCGACTCGCGCGTGGGGGCTCTTCCCGCATATCCTGTAGGGGATGACGATCCCCTCGCCACATCCCCGCGCCGTCCCACCGCCACGCCGCAGCGTGGCCATCGTGCTCTTCGACGACGTGGAGGTGCTCGACTTCGCCGGCCCGTTCGAGGTCTTCTCCGTCTGCGGACGCCGCTCGCAGTTGGACCCGTTTGACGTCTACACCGTCTCCGAGCGCGGCCAGACGGTGCGGGCGCGCAACGGGCTGGTCGTCACCCCGCTGCACTCGTTTGCCAGCGCACCCGCGCCGGACATCGTGCTGGTTCCCGGAGGGTTCGGTACGCGGCGCGAGATGAAGAACCCGGTGATGCTCGAATGGGTCGCGCACGCCGGCGGGGCCAGCCAGCTGCTGCTGTCGGTGTGCACGGGTGCCCTCATCCTCGCCTGCGCCGGACAGCTGGACGGGCTCGAGGTCACCACGCACCACCTGGCGTTCGACGAGCTGCGCGCCGTGGCGCCGCGTTCCACGGTGCGCGAGGGGGCACGCATCGTGGACAACGGCCGGGTCGTGCTCTCGTCAGGCGTGAGTGCCGGGATCGACATGTCCCTGCACGTCGTAGCGCGCCTGCTCGGGGACGACCTGGCCCTCGAGACGGCGCGCTACATGGAGTACGAAGGGGACTGGCAGCGCGTGTAGCGCGCGTCGCTACTGTCGCACGGCCTCGATGGTGATGTTGATTTCCACCTCGTCGCCGAGCATCAGCCCGCCGCCCTCGATGGCCCGGTTCCAGGTGACCTTGTGGTCGAGCCGGTTGATCTTGGTCGACGCCTCGAAGCCGATGCGCTCGCGCCCCTGCGCGTCCTTCGTCGTTCCGGAGAAGCTCCCGGCGAGGACGACCGGCTTGGTAACGCCGCGAATCGTCAGGTCGCCGTGCACCTTGAGGTCGCTGCCGCTCACCTCGACCTTCGACGACTTGAAGGTGAGCGTCGGGAAGGAGTCGGTGGCGAAGAAGTTGTCGGAGCGAAGGTCCTGGTCGCGCCGCTCGTTGTTGGTATCGATGCTCTTGGCGTCGATCGTCACCTGCACCGACCCCTGGTTGAGCGACTTGGGATCGGCGGTGATCGAACCTTCCCACTTGGCAAAGGTGCCGCGCACCTTGGTCACGTAGTGCCGGATGCGGAAGGTGAGCTCGGAGTGGGACGCATCGATCCTCCACGTGGGAGGCTGCGCACCGGCCGTGCGAGGCGCGGCGAGTGTGGAAAGGGTGATGGCGGCGACGGCGGCGAACAGGGTCCTGCGCAGCATGACGGCTCCTCGGTTGAAGTGTCTCGTAAGTGAGATATATACCGGCCAGCTAATGCGTGTTCCCTGGGCCCCCTGCGGCGGCGCGGCATCTCGCGAGGGAGGGGCCCGTGCAGTCTGTCGTGCGTCGGCTCGACAGTATCCGGACCGTGCGGTAGCCTACCGCCGGCCACTGGGCCCCCCCTTACCACTTCGCTCGCCCCCGATGTCGCGCCTCTCCGCCCCCGCTCATCCCGCCGTCGGCCGGCGCCCCTCGGCCGCCGTCCACCGCGCACGCCCCCTCGTGCGGGTCGTGCGTCCCCTGGTGCTGGCGGCCCTTGCCGCCGTCTGGGGAGCGGCCGTTGTCGAGGCGCAGGACGCCAACCCCTTCTCGGCGCTGCGCGCGCGAACCATCGGTCCGGCCAACATGAGCGGACGCATCGTCGACCTCGCCGTTAACGAATCCGACAGCTACGAGTTCTACGCGGCGAGCGCGACCGGAGGGGTCTGGAAGACGCAGGACAATGGCGTGACCTGGCGTCCGGTCTTCGAGCGCGAGGCCGTGCACTCCGTCGGCGCCATCACGCTCGACCAGCGAGACCCGAAGATCGTCTGGGTGGGGACCGGTGAGGCGACCAATCGCCAGAGCTCGG
>CAZVDJ010000917.1:528-1924 GCA_964626245.1 uncultured Gemmatimonadaceae bacterium | reverse complement strand
GGTGGCGCTGGCCGACGCGCTGCGCCGCGCCGGCCAGCTGGACTCGGCCGAGCGCGTCGCCACGCGCGGGCTCGCCCGCCACCCGTATGCGGCCGACGGTCACGACATCCTGGCGCGCATTGCGGCTGACGGCGGTGACGCCGGGCGGGCGCGCGACGAGTGGGAGATGGCGGTGCGCCTGGAGCCGCGGCACGTCGGTGCCCTGCTGGGCATGTCGTGGCTCGCGCTCGCGCGTGGCGACGTCCCCGGGGCGCGTCGCTGGTGGGAGTCCGCGCGCGACGCGGCCCCCGGCGACCCGCGCGTCTCCGCCGCGGCGCGCACCCTCGCCGGGCGCGAGGGGCACACGCCGGATACGGAGCACGAGCGGCCACGCGGCGAATCGCCGGCGCCGGCGCTGGCGCCGGTGCGAGCCGCGCTCAACCTCGTCCCCGACGGCGCGCGACTGGCCCTCGTCGTCGATGCCGACGGGTTCATCGTCGCGGGCGGACTGTCGGCGGAGTTGAGCTCGGGGACGGCCGCGCACGATGGGGCGACGCCGGCGTCGACGAGCGCCTGGGCCGACCCCTCCTCCGACTCCCCCACCGGCCGCTCGAGCGGCGCATGGGGCGATGCGTGGACCGACGCGCTCGCCGCCGAACTCTCGGGGCTGGCCGGCGAGGCGCAGGCGGCGCTGGTGGAGTTGCAGCTGGGCGACTGGGAGCGCCTCCACGTGGAGTGCGAGGGCTTGCAGCTGGCGCTGGCCCCGATGGCCGGTGCGGGTGTCGCCCTGGTGGCCACGCCCGCCGACTCGCCGGCGGGGCTCCCGCGCCTGCTGCTGGAGCGCACCCGCACACGCGCGCAGGCGTGGATGGAGGGCCTGTGATGATGCGCCCGGTCTCGCCCCCCGTGGCCGAGCTGGCCCGCCTGCGCGGCGTGCGCGGCGTCCTGGTCACGTCGCTCGAGGATGCGCTCCCCATCGAGTGGTGCGCGCACGTCGATGTCGACGTCGACGCACTCGCCGCCTTCAGCACCGCGCTCGTAAGGCGCTCGCGGCAGGTGGCCGCCGCGGCGCGTGGGGGCCAGGTGCGCCTGGTCGCGCTGGAGGCCCGGCGTGGACGGCTGGTGGGGGCGGCGCGCGACGCGCGGCTCGTGGTCGTCCTCGGCGAGCGCGAGTCCAACCCGGGATTGCTGCGCGTGGGAGTCCTGCGCGCGCTGGAGGGGCTGGGCTAGGGGTCCCCCCCGGCCAGCCAACGCATCATGCCCATCGTCAACTACGCGTCGCGCGAGATCACCTGCAAGCTCGTCTACGACGGCCCCGGACGGTCGGGGAAGACGACGAACCTGCACTACATCTACGACCGCGTCCCCGAAGCGCGGCGCGGCGCGATGGTGTCGCTCGCGACACAGAACGAGCGCA
>CAZVDJ010000917.1:0-518 GCA_964626245.1 uncultured Gemmatimonadaceae bacterium | reverse complement strand
GATCGATTGAAAATGGCGATCTGACCGTAGGCCGGAACCACCTTAGCCGCTCGAGCTGGGGTCGATCTCCGGCTTCACGACGCGCTTCCAGCTGTACACGGTGCCGGGGCAGATCTACTATCGCACCACGCGCAAGCTCGTGTTGCAGGGCGCCGACGGCGTCGTCTTCGTCGCCGACTCGCAGCGGCGTCAGCTCGAGGAGAACATCGAGAGCCTGCGCGACATGCACGAGGTGCTCGCGGAGATGGGCGTCGACGCGCGCACGCTCCCGCTCGTGATGCAGTACAACAAGCAGGACCTGCCGCACGACCTCATCGCCACCTCACAGGAGCTGGACGACCGGCTGAACTTCCGCGGGGTCCCCAGCTTTGCCGCCGACGCGCTGGCCGGGCGAGGGGTCTTCGAGACGTTGCGCAAGACCTCGGAGCTGGTGCTGCGTCGCTTTGGATCGGCGGCGCATTCGGCCACTGGCGGGAGTGCCGTGACCGGCGCCGGTGCGTCGGCCGGGTCTGCCGGCA
>CAZVDJ010000916.1:0-1928 GCA_964626245.1 uncultured Gemmatimonadaceae bacterium | reverse complement strand
GAGAAGTACAAGGTCTGGGGCTGGTCCCGCCCATGCTCGAGGTGGCGGTGGAGGCCGGGGTCCCCATCTACCGCTCGCCGCTCAAGACCAACGAGTTCTACCGGCGCGCCAAGCCGCTGGTGGAAGATCTCTTCGCACCGACGGCGACGTTGCATGGTTCGCTGGCCGACGTCTACGGCGTGGGGGTGCTCTTCACGGGCGGGAGCGGGATCGGGAAATCGGAGTGCGTGCTGGATCTCGTGGAGCGCGGCCACCGCCTGGTGGCCGACGACGTGGTGGTGGCCCGCCGTCGCGGCAACGACGTGCTGATCGGGAGCGGGCATCACCTCCAGCGGCACTACATGGAGATCCGCGGGGTCGGGCTCATCGACGTGCCGGCCATCTTCGGGATCCGGTCCGTGCGCCAGCAGAAGCGCATCGAGGTGGTGGTGCAGCTGATGGAGTGGACGGAGGACGCGGTGGTGGAGCGCACCGGGCTGGAGCACGAGGTGACGTCCATCCTGGGCGTGGAGCTCCCCATGATCACGGTGTACCTGAACCCGGGAAAGAACATCACGGTGATCGCCGAGGTGATCGCGATGAACCACCTGCTGCGCTATGCGGGCGTGAACCCGGCCGAGGCCTTCAACAAGCGCCTCATGGGCCACATGCAGCAGAAGGCGGCCGACGTCCACCGCTACCTGATCCAGGACGATGAGTAGCGTGCGCGCGATCGTGGCCGGCCACGGGGAGTTTGCCGCGGGGCTCGTGTCGGCGGTGGTCCAGATCACCGGGCGCGACGACGTCTTCGCGGCGCTCTCCAACCGCGGACGCAGCGCGCAGGACGTGGAGCAGTCGCTGCGCGAGCAGGTGGAGCGGCACGGGGTGTCGGTGGTGTTCACCGACCTGCCGGCCGGGAGCTGCACGATGGCCGCCCGCCGGCTGCAACGTGAGCACCCGACGCTCGTGGTGGTGACGGGGGTGAACCTGGCGGCGCTGCTGGATTTCGTCTTTGCCGAGGGGGACGACGGCGCCGCGGCCGGGGTGGCGGCGGAGAAGGGGCGCGGGGCGCTGGTGCTCACCTCGCGTCCCGGCGCGCCGAAGCCGTCGTCGCCACCGGCCAGCGGGAGCGGACCGGCCGGGAGCGGCGAGACCGGCGGGAGCGGCGGCAGCAGCGGCAGCGGCGGCAGCGGCGGCAGCGGAGGGAGCGGCCGTGCCGATTGAACTCTACCGCATCGACGACCGCCTCATCCACGGGCAGGTGGTGGTGGGATGGGGGCAGCCGCTCGACCTGCAGTTCATCGTCTTGGTGGACGAAGAGGTGGCGGCCAGTGATTGGGAGCAGGAGCTCTACCGGATGGGGGTCCCGCCGGAGATGGAGGTCCACTTCGAGACGGTGGCCAGCGCGGCG
Source organism: uncultured Gemmatimonadaceae bacterium (assembly GCA_964626245.1). GTDB lineage: Bacteria > Gemmatimonadota > Gemmatimonadetes > Gemmatimonadales > Gemmatimonadaceae > SCN-70-22. Next base: position 538 of record CAZVDJ010000916.1, on the reverse strand, counting down.
GAGCGGCTGGCGCACTACCAGGCGCACCCGCGCCCCGGATTGCTCCTGACGGGGGACATCGCGACGATGGCGCGCCTGACGGAACTCACGGGGCGCATTCCCTCCGTGAACCTCGGGGGGATTCACCACAAGCCGGGGCGGGTGCAACGGCTGCGCTACGTCTTCCTCTCGCCGGCGGAGGAGTCGGCACTGCGGGCGCTCGCCGCGCGCGGCGTGCAGGTGACGGCGCAGGATGTCCCGGCGGCGCGCCCGCTCCCCCTGGAGGAAGTGCTGGCCGGCGAGGGGAACCGATGAACGTGGTGGAAGTGGGGGCGATCTCGCTCCTCGGCGCCGTGCTCGGGCTCGACGTGGTCTCGTTCCCGCAGGCCATGCTCTCGCGCCCGCTGGTGGCCGCCACGCTCACCGGCGCCTTCCTTGGCGCCCCGGTCCCCGGACTCCTGCTGGGTGCGACGCTCGAGTGCTTCGCGCTGGAGTCGCTCCCGGTGGATCGAGGCCGCTGCCGGAGTTGTTTGCGGCTGCGGGAGCGAGGTTTGATTTT
>CAZVDJ010000915.1:0-1935 GCA_964626245.1 uncultured Gemmatimonadaceae bacterium | reverse complement strand
GGTGGCGCAGCGAGACCGAGGCATCCACCTCGTAGTGGTTGCGCCGCCCGTCGCGCGACTTGGTGAGGATCCCCGACGCCTCCAGCTCGCCAATGATCTTCTGCACCGCCCGCTCGGTGATGCCCACCTGCGACGCGATCTCGCGCAGGCGCACGTCCCGGTCGCGCGCAATGGCGAGCAGGACGTAGGTGTGGTTGGTGAGGAAGCTCCAGTGCGGCGCGAGCCCCTTCTGGCGCGTGCGTCGGTCGGGCGAGATGGTCGTCATGAGTACGGCTGCAACCGGTTCGGCGATCCCGTGCACGGGACGGCTGGTCCCCCTCCAGCCGCTTATATACGCCCGCCGCCGGCAGGCCGCCATCGGACTCCGGGTTCCGGTACCCCGGTCCGATCGCCGAGGCCCGTTCCGGGGCGCGCGATCCGGATCCGGGGGGTAGCTTCCCGCCCCTTCGCACCAGCGCCCAGCCCCGTCGCCCGCCTCCACGACCTCGCGTGTCCGACGCCCTCACCCCCTCCAGGTCCACCCGGCAAGCGCTGGTTGGTGCCGCCTTCCTCATGGCCACGTCGGCCATCGGCCCCGGCTTCCTGACGCAGACGGCGGTCTTCACGCAGCAGCTTGGCGCCTCGTTCGGCTTCGCCATCCTGGCCAGCATCGTGCTCGACCTGGGGGCGCAACTCACCACCTGGCGCGTCATCGCCGCATCCAACCGGCGGGCGCAGGACGTGGCCAACCTCGTGATCCCCGGACTGGGAACGACGCTGGCCATCCTCGTCGCGATCGGCGGGCTGGCCTTCAACATCGGCAACGTCGCCGGGGCGGGGCTGGGACTCAACGTCCTGCTCGGGATCGATGCCTCGGCGGGCGCGGCGCTGAGCGCCGCGATCGCGGTCACGCTCTTCCTCGTGCGCGAGGCGGGGGCGGCCATGGATCGCTTTGCGCGTTGGCTGGGACTCCTGATGGTGGCGCTCACCGTGTACGTCGCCGTGGCGTCGGCCCCGCCGCTGCAGCTGGCGGTGACGAGGGCCGTGGTGCCCGAACGGGTGGACCTGCTGTCGATCGTGACGCTCGTGGGTGGCACGGTGGGAGGCTACATCACCTTTGCCGGTGCGCACCGCCTGCTGGATGCCGGGGTTGGCGGACTGTCGGCCATCCCGCAGGTCACGCGCTCGGCAAGCCAGGCGATCGCGATCGCGTCGCTCATGCGTATCGTCCTCTTCCTCGCCGCCCTGGGTGTCGTCTCGCGCGGCGTGACCCTCGATCCGGCCAACCCGCCTGCCGCCGTCTTCCGTGCCGCCACGGGCGAGATCGGCTACCGGCTGTTTGGCATCGTGATGTGGGCCGCCGCCGTGACCTCGGTGGTCGGGGCCGCGTACACCTCGGTGAGCTTCCTGCGCTCCATCAGTGCCCGGGTGGATCGCCACTGGACGCGCGTCATCATCGTGTTCATCGTCGTCTCCACGGTCATCTTCCTGGCGGTCGGGCGCCCGGTGAAGGTGCTGGTCGCGGTCGGCGCGATCAACGCGCTCATCCTGCCGCTGTCGCTCGGCGCCATGCTCCTGGCGGCGAGGCGCACCGACATCGTGGGGGAATACCGTCACCCGGCGCCGATGGCACTCGCCGGTTGGCTGGTCGCGGTGGCCATGGCCGTGATGGGAGGCATCACCCTCGTGCGCGACCTGCCGGCGCTGGTGCGAGGCTGAGTCCGGGGCTCGAGGGGGAGCGCCGGGCGGCGGCGCGCGCCGAGCCGCGAGGGGGTGCGGCACGGTATCGGTGGGGCGCGTCACGCCAGTCTCGTGGCGGGCGTAACGGTGCGGTGCCGGCAATCGTCGTTCAGGGGTATGGCGCCGCCCTGCACGTGGTGCCGTTCACCCGCCGATGTCGACACCGCACTCCGTCCTCTCCCATCCGCCCTCCGCTCCCGCGCCCGCCGCGGCGGA
>CAZVDJ010000914.1:0-1940 GCA_964626245.1 uncultured Gemmatimonadaceae bacterium | reverse complement strand
CCTCCCGCACCCCAGCGTTCGTCGCGCTCACCACGTGGCACCGGGCATCGCTCGCCAGGCCGTGCTCATCCTCGCCGCGATGCTCGTCCTGTTGCCGCCAACCACGCGCGTCGAGGCGCAGCGCACGGCGGCACCACGCGCAGACGCGCAGCGACGGCCGGCGGCCACCGTCGACAGTCGCGCCCTCCTGGCCGACCTCGATCGCTACGTCCCCAAGGCGCTGGCGGAGTGGAAAGGGGCGGGCGTGGCGGTGGGCATCGTCCTCGACGACACGCTCATCTATGCCAGGGGCTTTGGCGTGCGCGAGGTGGGCAAGCCGGAACTCGTCGACGATCGCACGGTCTTCGCCATCGGGTCGAACACGAAGTTCTTCACCGCCGTCGCGGCGGGGATGCTGGCTGACGACGGCAAGCTCTCACTCGATGACCGCGTGGTGAAGCACCTGCCGTGGTTCCAGCTGTACGACCCGTGGGTCACCCGCGAACTCACCCTGCGAGATGCCATGTCGCATCGCGGCGGGCTGGGACGACGTCGTGCGCGAGCGGATCTTCACCCCCCTGGGGATGACGGCGTCGAGCACCAGCGCCAAGGAACTCGCGCGTGCGGCGAACGTCGCCATGCCACATGACCTGGCGCCCGAGCAGGCGAGCGCCACGCCGATCCCCTACCGAGACATCGACAACGTCGCCCCGGCCGGTTCCATCAACTCGAACGTGCAGGACATGGCGCGGTGGATGCGCTTCGTGTTGGCTGGCGGGAGCTTTGGCGGGCGGCAGCTGCTCAAGTCGTCGACGCTCGCCGAGCTGGTGGCGCCGCACACGGTGGCACAGCGCGTGGTGGCCGACACGGCGATCCCCTCCACGCATTTCTCGCTGTACGGCCTTGGCATCGGGCTCTCGGACCTGCACGGCGTGAAGGTGCTGCGTCACACCGGCGGCATCGATGGGATGCTCTCGTTTGTCGCCATGGTCCCCGAGCGTCGCCTGGGCGTCGTGGTGGTTACCAACACCTCGGGCCACAACGCGCTCTACACGGCGCTGGGCGTGCGCATCGTGGAGGCGTTCCTGGGGGCGCCGCTTCGCGACGCCAGTGCGCTGGCGCTGGAGCAGACCACGCGCGCCGAACGCGCCGCCGCCGAGCGACAGCGCGCGCGCATGGCTCGGCGCATTGCCGACACGCGCCCGTCCCGTCCGCTGGCGGAGTACGCCGGCACCTATCGGCACGAGATGTACGGCGACGTCACCGTCTCGCTCGAGCGTGACTCGCTGGTCCTGCGCTACCCGCGGGCGGTGGAGCTGACGCTGCACCACTTCCACTTCGACAGCTTCATGGGCACCAGCGGGAGCTCCAGCCTGCTGACGCCCGGCGCAACGGGCGTGCAGTTCCAGCTCGACGCAGCCGGCAACGTGCGCTCGCTCGAGGTGGAGGGGTTGGAGACGTTCACGCGGGTTCGCGACGCGGCCGGGAGTCGGTAGCCGGCGCGGCTCCCTCTTGCGTGGGAAGCCCCGTCCCCACAGTGTGGGGGCGGGCGATGGTCCTCGCCCAACCTCTTCGACCCTGCCCCAGCAGGGGTCCCCGTGAGGCAAAGGGGGGAAGACTCCCGGATCGGTGGCCGTGACCTGTGCACGCGACGGACCGCTCGCTGGGGGAGCGTTGCCGCCGCATTGCGCAGAGGACACTCCGATGACCACCGACAAGGATTTCAAGCGCGTCGTTCGCGCGCGCATGCAGAAGACGGGCGAGTCGTACACCACCGCCCGCGCGGCCGTCAGCCGCAAGGCCCCTCCGGCCCGTCACGCGTCGACGACGGCCAACGGCAGGACGCCACCCACCCCTCTTGCCGAGGCACCCGCCAGCACCACCGCACCGGCACCGACTGACTACGCCAAGGAACCCGAGGAGAAGGTCGCGAAGGCTTGCCCCGCCTGCGGCTACTCGCC
>CAZVDJ010000913.1:0-1941 GCA_964626245.1 uncultured Gemmatimonadaceae bacterium | reverse complement strand
CCTTCATGCTGCATCGCCCTTGTGATGGGATAGAGGCTCACATGCTCCCGCCATCCGGCATACCACAGCAGCATGCGACCATCCAGTCGCAGCGCGGCGATGCGATAGCTGTAGGCGTCCACCGCTTCGGGTGCCGCGGCGCGGACCAGCGCCCGCAGCGCCCTGGCCATCCGGCGTGCAGCTGGCGGCAACGCCGCGAAGTACTCCCGCAACGCCGCCGCATCCCCCGCGCGCTGGCCAGTCGCTCCCACCGCCTGTTTCGCGCCGCTTGCGCGCTTCACGCTCTTCACGGCTTTCACGGCTTTCACGGCTTTCACGGCTTTCGCCCCCTTCGCCGCAGGACCGCGACGGCGAACCGCCTTTCGCACCGGCATCACGCCCTCGATTCAAGGTGACCGCCCAATCCTACGCCGAATCCTCGCGGCCGTCACCCCGCCGCAGGGCGACGCTCAGTCCGCCCGCGAACGTACGAGCCACCACCCCATGCCAACGAGCCCCGCGTTGCGCAGCGCACTTCCCGCGATCTGCATCATCTCCGGCGCCGGCGTCACCGCCAGCAGCAGGTTGGCGACGATTCCCGCCAGGAAGAGCCGAACGCTCCACGCCGGGAAGACCCCCGCCCGCGCGGAGGCGAGCCCGAAGGCCAGCCCACCCACGACCATCAGGGCACCATGCGCCGTGTACACCGCGCCCAGCGATGCCCAGAGCTGCGCGTAGTTGGTGCTGCGCGTCGCGATGGCGAAGAGCGTGGTGTGCGCGAAATAGATGAAGGCAAAGCCGTAGAGCATCGCCCCCGCCATCGCCCACGCCGACGCGCGGGAGCGCTGCACCACGTAGAGCCCGAGCATCACCGCCGGCATGGGGAGGAAGGCGACGTAGTTCAGCCAGAGCTGCCACTCGGAGAATCCCCCCTGCATCCACTCCACCAGGTCGGTGGCGGTGTGGAGCGCCGGCGTCCCCATCGCCCCCAGCCCCATGAGGCGCCGCACGACGGTCGGCGGCCAGGCGATCTCCACGGGATTCGCGCTCATGCCGGCGCACTCGGCACGCAGCCGCTCGTTGGAGTCGTCACGCCGCGCGTCATGACGCCTACTGCCCCAGGGCCCGCACCGCGCGCGCATGCGTGCGGCTGACGGGGACGAGCGTGCCATCGCGCATCTCCGCGGCCAATCCGCCCCCGGGCTGCGTGCGGAACGCCTTCACGTGCGACAGGTTCACCAGGTGCGCACGGTGCACGCGCACGAAGGTCATCGGATCGAGCCGTTCGGCCAGCCGCTGCAACGCAACGTGCACCACGTAGCGGGAGGTCGTCGTGTAGGCCGTCACGTAGTCGCCCCACGCCTCCACGCGCGTGAGCTCCCCCACGGCCACCGGGATCACCGACCCGCCCGAGCGCACGAAGAGGCGCGACATCGGCCCGCGGCGCAGCGCCTCGCGCAGCCGGTCGCCCGCCGGCTCGCACGGTTCGCCGACCCCTGCGCGCACGCGCTCGAGCGCCAGCTGCAATCGCTCGCTGCCGAACGGCTTGAGCAGGTAGTCGAGCGCGCCGAGTTCAAAGGCCGTCACGGCATGCTGCGAGTAGGCCGTGGTGAAGACGACGAGCGGCCGGTGCTGCAGCCGTGCCAGGACCTCGAGGCCGTTTCCACCCGGCATCTCCACGTCGAGGAAGAGGAGGTCGGGGCGCTCACGCTCCACCACCTCCACCGTCGCCGTCCCCGACGCGGCCTCGCCCACCAGCGCGAGCCACAGGTGCGCCCCCAGCAGGAGGCGCAGCCCCTCGCGCGCGATGGGCTCGTCATCGGCAATGACCACGGTGAGCGGCGCACCCGGGCGTCCCGTCATGCGCGCTCCTCGGAGGCCGGCAGCGTCAACGTGGCGCGCACGCCAGGGGCGGCCTCCTCTAGGGTGAGCGACGCCGAGGGGCCGTAGCGCGCGAGCATC
>CAZVDJ010000912.1:0-1948 GCA_964626245.1 uncultured Gemmatimonadaceae bacterium | reverse complement strand
AGGGGGTCATCGACAACGGCCACATTCGAGGCGAGCTGGGCGAAGTGGCCGACGGGCGCGTGGCGGGCCGTCGCGACGCCGCCGACCGCACGCTGTTCAAGTCCCTTGGCCTGGCCGTCGAGGACGTGGCGTGCGCCCGGTTCATCCACGCGCGCGCCCTGGCCGAGGGGACCGGATCGTGGATCGAGATCGGCGGGCTTCGTCCGGCGATGTGAGCGACGCATGAAGCTCCCGCCCGTCATTCCGCTGTCCGAGATCCACGCCGCGCGCGAACGGCTGCGTGGGCGCGTCGTGCGCACGCCCACGCTCGCCCTCACGGGCGACGATGGCACCGTGCGGCTGCACTGCAAGCTCGAGAACCTGCAACCGATCGGCTCGTTCAAGCTGCGCGGTGCAGGGAACGCCATGGCGGCCGCGTCGCCGCAGGCGCTGGCTGCCGGCGTGTGGACGGCCAGCGCCGGCAACATGGCACAGGGGGTGGCGTGGTGCGCACGGGCGCTCGACCTCCCGTGCACGGTGGTGGTGCCCGACCACGCGCCGGCCGCGAAGACGCAGGCCGTCGAGCGCCTGGGCGGCCGGATCGTGCGACGCCCATTCGACGCCTGGTGGCAGTTGCTGGTGGACCATGGCTCTCCGGAGTTTGGGGGGCACTTCGTACATCCCGTCTCCGATCCCCACGTGATGGCCGGCAACGCCACCATCGCCCTCGAGATCCTCGAGGACGTCCCCGACGTCGCGTCGATCGTGGTGCCGTACGGTGGCGGTGGCCTCTCCTGCGGGATCGCGTCGGCGATCCGGCACCTGGCGCCGCACGTGCGCGTCTACGCGGCGGAGGTGGCAACGGCCGCGCCGCTGGCGCCGTCCCTTGCAGCTGGCCGCCCCCTGCCGGCGAGCTACACGCCCAGCTTTGTCGATGGCATCGGCGGCCGCTCGGTGCTGGCCGAGATCTGGCCGCTGGCGTCGACACTGCTCGCGGGCTCCATCGTCGTCCCGCTGGACGCGGTCGCCGAGGCGTGGCGCCTCCTTGCCCGGCGCGCGCACGTCGTGGCCGAGGGGGCGGGGGCGGCCGCCGTGGCCGCGGCGCTGACGGGGCAGGCCGGCGAGGGACCAACCGTGGCCGACATCTCGGGTGGCAACCTCGATCCCGCGGTCATGATTCGGCTCCTGCAGGGGGAGACGCCGTGAGGGCCCCGGTGACGGACCCGTCGGCCGGGGCGCGCGAGGACGGGCGGTAAACCCCGGGAACGGGAGTCGGTGACAGACGGGATGAACGCAACCCGACTCCCATGAACATTCGATATCACGCCCTCGGCCTGCTGGCGCTGGTTGGAGCCTCCGCCGTCCTCCCCGCGCAAGTCCGCACGCAGCGTCCCGATCGTGACGTGCGCGAGCGCGTCAACACCATCATCTCTCGACTGGGTGGCGACCCTGATCGCGCCCGCCTTGGCATCTCGCTCGAGTCCACGGGGATCGGCGACACCCTCGGCCCACGCGTGGCCGGCGTGACCGACGGTGGCCCCGCCGAGAAGGCCGGGATCCGGACCGGGGATCGCATCACCGCCATCAACGGCGTCAACCTGCGCGTGAGCCGCGAGGATGCCGAGGACGAATCCATGGAAGGGCTGGCGTCGCGACGCCTCACCCGCGAACTCGCGCGGCGCGAAGCTGGGGACACCGTGGAGTTGCGCCTGATGCGCGACGGGGCGGCGCGCACCGTGCGCGTCGCGACCGTGGCCGCCGCTGACCTGGAGCCGGCGCTGGCGACGGTCACGCGCTGGAAGCGCCCGTCGGCCGATCGCGCCTCGCTGGGGATCGGCCTGGGCAGCAGCGGGAGCGCCCGCGACACGTTAGGCATCTTTGTCGCGTCCATCGCCACCGAGGGCCCGGCCGACAAGGCAGGGATCGAGGAGGGCGACCGCATCGCCGCGATCAACGGCGTCGACCTCCG
>CAZVDJ010000911.1:0-1949 GCA_964626245.1 uncultured Gemmatimonadaceae bacterium | reverse complement strand
CGCCGCTGCAGCGGCGGCCGCGGCCCCGAAGGCCAAGGCCAAGGCTGATACCGCCAACCCCTTCAAGATTCCCGAGTCGCGATGACGTGGACGCCGCTCGACTGCCACGCGCACACCACGTGGTCGGACGGGCAACTCGGGTTGGAGGAGGCGATTGCGGTGGTGCAGGGGCGCGGCGTGCGTCCGTCGGTGGCCGACCATGTCTCGCGCGACGTGCGGGGCGCGGTGGATTCCCCCGAACGCGTGGAGGCGTACCTGCGCGCCCTGGAGGCCCACGACATCGGGCGCGCCGCCGAGTTCTGCTGGCACGACGCCCTGTGGCGCGAGCTGCCGCCGGACGTGCACCAGCGCTTCACCCACACGATCGGCTCGCTGCACGCCGTCTGGCTCCCCAACGGCGAGTTGCAACACGTCTTCACGCGCCGCTGGCCGGAAGGGTTGACGCCGCGCGGCTACATCACCGCGCTGCTGGACAACCTGGAGCGCCTGGCGCGCGAGATGCCGGTGGACCTCGTCGCCCACCCCACGCTCCTCCCGCTCCCGTTGCGCGCGCTTCCACCCGAGGAGCTCTGGCTGGAGGAAGACGAGGAGCGGATGGTCCGGTGCTTTGCGCAGGCGGCGCTGGCCTTCGAGGTGTCGTCCCGCTACCGCCCGCACGAGCGCCTGGTGCGGCGCGCCGCGTCGGCCGGCGTCCGGTTCTCGTTAGGATCCGACGGGCACGCCGCGGAGCAGGTGGGTGACGTCGCCTTCTCGCTCGCGATGACGCGCGCGCTGGGCGTTCACGACAGCGCGCTGTACGACCCGCGCGCGCACGGGCGCCGCCGGCCGTGAGGGGACACCCGGCGCCCGCCGACGCCACCACGGTCTACCGCGCGCGGTGGGTCGTCCCGGTGTCGAGCGCCCCCATCGCGCACGGCGCCGTGGCCGTCGCGCGGGGCCGCATTCGCTACGTCGGGCCTGCCGCGAACGCGCCCGATGGGGCACCGGTCGACCTGGGCGAGGCGGTCATCCTCCCGGGGCTGGTCAACGCCCACACCCACCTCGAGCTGACCGTGATGCGCGGCTTCCTCGAGGAGCTGGCCTTCCGTCCGTGGATCGCGCACCTCACGCGCGCGCGGCAGGCGGTCCTGTCGGCGGCGCTGCTGCGGGCGTCCGCGCGCTGCGGCATCGCCGAGGGACTGCTGGCGGGCGTGACGACGTACGCGGACACCAGCGAGTCGGGCGAGGTGCTCGCCGCGATGGTGGAGATGGGGGTGCGCGGGGTGATGTACCAGGAGGTGTTCGGCCCTGATGCCTCGCAGTGTGATGCCGCCATGGCCGGGCTGCGCGAGCGCCTGGCGTCGCTGCGCGAGCAGGCGACACCGCGCGTGCGGCTCGGGATCTCGCCGCACGCGCCGTACAGCGTGAGTGCCCAACTGTTTGCTGCCTGCGCCCGCCTGGCCGCCGAGGCGGGGTGGCCGGTCGCCGTGCACCTGGCGGAGAGCGCCGACGAGGTGCGGCTGGTGCGCGATGGAACGGGCGCCTTCGGCGACGCGCTCCGGGCGCGGGGCATTGCGGTCGCCCCGCGCGCCGACTCACCGGTCTTCCTGCTCGACCGGCTGGGACTCCTGGCAGAGCGCCCGCTCGTGATCCACTGCGTGCAGGCCGGCGCGGCCGACATTGCGCGCCTGGCGCGGCACGACTGCGCCGTGGCGCACTGTCCCGCCTCCAACGCCAAGCTCGGGCACGGCGTGGCCCCGCTGCCCGCCCTGCTCGACGCCGGCGTCCGCGTGGGGCTCGGCACCGACTCGGTGGCGGCCAACAACCGGCTCGACCTCCTGGACGAGGCACGGGTGGCAATCCTGATGCAGCGCGCGGTGACGCGCTCGCACGAGGTCCTGCCCGCCGCGCGCGCCTTGTCGCTGGCCACCCTCGAGGGGGCGCGCGCGCTGGGGCTCGAGACTCAGGTG
>CAZVDJ010000910.1:0-1952 GCA_964626245.1 uncultured Gemmatimonadaceae bacterium | reverse complement strand
ACCCCGCGCCTCCGTCAGCTGCATGGCGCCGTTCGTCGACAGCCACGTCCACCTCGCCGACCCTGCGTTCGATGCCGATCGCGACGCCGTGATCGCGCGCGCACGGCTCACCGGTGCGGTGGCGATGGTCTGCATCGGCGAGTCGATGGCGGCGGCTGCGCGTGCCGAGGCGATCGCCACGGCGCATCCTGGCGTCATTGCCTTCACCGCCGGCGTTCATCCGCACGACGCCGCCAGCTTCGACCCCACCGCGGACCCGGCGCGGATTCGCGACTTCGTCGCGCGGGGCGCCGTCGCCGTGGGCGAGTGCGGGCTGGACTACCACTACGACCACTCGCCTCGCCCCATGCAGCGGCGCGCCTTTGCGCAGCAGCTCGCCACCGCGCAGGAGCTGGGACGACCCGTGGTCGTGCACACGCGCGAGGCGGTCGACGACACGGCGGCCATGCTGCGCGAGGCGGGGGGAGCAGGAATTGTCGGCGTCCTGCACTGCTTCAGCGGCCCCCCGGCACTGGCGGAGGTGGCGCTGGAGGCCGGGTGGTATCTCTCCTTCAGCGGCATCGTGACCTTTCGCAAGTGGGACGGCGACGAGCTGCTGCGTCGCGTGCCTGACGACCGCCTCCTGGTCGAGACCGACGCGCCGTACCTCGCGCCCGTGCCGCATCGGGGCAAGCGCAACGAGCCTGCATACGCCAGCCTGACCCTCGCACGGATGGCCGAGGCGCGCGGTACGTCGGCGGAGTCGCTTGGCGAGACCGTGACGTCCAACGCCCAGCGGTTCTTCGGGCTAGCCGGGTCGCGCCCCGCGCCATAGTATCGCCGCGCTCGTCGCGGCGGCATCGGCGGCGCACGCCCCGGTGGCCAATGCGACCGTCGCGCGATGGCACCACCATCCGGCATCGCCTTCCTTCGGACACGATCCACGGCCCGACATGACAGTGTTTCCCTCCGACATCGAAATCGCGCAGGGCGCGACGCTCCGTCCCATCGTCGACGTGGCGGCGGAGCTCGATCTTGCGGCTGACGACCTGGATCTCTACGGCAGGTACAAGGCAAAGATCCCGCTCGAGGTCACGCAGCGTCCCCCACGTGGTCGGCTCGTGCTGGTGACGGCGATCAACCCCACCGCCGCGGGCGAGGGGAAGACCACCACCTCCGTAGGCCTGGCGCAGGCGCTGCGCGCGCTGGGCACGCGCACCGCGCTCTGCATTCGTGAACCCAGCCTCGGGCCGGTCTTCGGCGTGAAGGGCGGGGCGGCCGGCGGTGGCTACGCGCAGGTCGTCCCCATGGAGGACATCAACCTCCACTTCACCGGTGACTTTCACGCCATCTCCTCGGCGCACGCGCTGCTGGCGGCCATGCTGGACAATCACCTGCAGCAGGGCAATCGCCTCAACATCGACCCGCGCCGTATCACCTGGCCGCGCACCATCGACATGAACGATCGTGCGCTGCGCCGCGCGGTCATCGGCCTTGGCGGCCCGGCCGAGGGGGTGGTACGCGAGGAGCGCTGGGTCATCATCCCCGCCAGCGAGATCATGGCGATCGTCGCCCTCTCCACCTCGTTCGCCGATCTCGAGGCCCGGCTCGCGCGCATCATCGTGGGGTCAACGTATGGCGCCGATCGCAAGCCGGTGCGTGCGGGGGACCTCAAGGCCGCCGGCGCCATGGCGATGCTGCTCAAGGATGCCGTCCGCCCGAACATCGTGCAGACGCTGGAGGGCGGTCCTGCGTTCGTGCACGCGGGCCCGTTCGGCAACATCGCCCACGGCTGCAACTCCATCCTGGCCACGCGCGCCGGCCTCGCGTTGGCCGATGTCGTGGTGACCGAGGCGGGCTTCGGGTCCGACCTCGGCGCCGAGAAGTTCTTCGACATCAAGTGTCGCGCTGGCGGGCTGCGTCCCGAGGCCGCCGTGCTCGTCGCCACCGTTCGCGCGCTCAAGATGAATGGC
>CAZVDJ010000909.1:0-1952 GCA_964626245.1 uncultured Gemmatimonadaceae bacterium | reverse complement strand
GGTAGTTCGGGTGGCCGGTACGTATATGCCGGGGCCTACGGAGGCCAAGTCGTTCAGTCGATATTTCTCCCGGACAACCGAACTTATCGACTGAAGGTTCTCGCGAGCGCGGCTGTTCTGGGTACCAATTATCAGTATAAGTTCGATTCCGGATCCTGGCAGTGGGGCGGATATGTGTCCGCGGGTCAGCCGTGGGCGTGGTACTCGGCTGGAACGGTTGGTGGCGGCCCACGAAACGTGAGTGTCGCGGTCGGCGACGCCGGGTACGGAACGCTCATGGTCGACGTGGTCCTCCTCGAGGCTGAGTGCAGCGGGCTCCCTTGTGGAAACTAGCGGCCGAGCTCTGGACTTGGGGTTGGCGGATAGAGCCTCCGCCGTCGCGCTAGTTAGCGCGATGTGCGCTGCTTGCTCCGAGCCACCGGTCGTTAGCGTGGACACCGGCCCTCGATGCGCAACGACCGCAGAGGTCATCGCTTGTGGCCAGGTACTCTGTTCCCGTCGATCAACTTGACACCCGTCTGAGCTGAAATGGCTCTGGACACGGGATCGAGTGAGGTGAACGTTCGATGGTGATGGCGAAGAAGACCGAGGGAACGAATGAGTCTGCCAGCAGCGACGTCACGCGCGGTCGGCCTGGGCGGCGGACCGCGGAGGAGCGCCGGCAAGCGGTGCTTGAGTTGCTCAGCGGCAAGGCGAGCGTGGATCAGCTCGCGAAGCGGTACGGGGTGTTGCCGGCGACAGTGACCGGGTGGAGGGACCAAGCCCTCGAAGGGATCGAGAGCGCGCTGAGGCAGGGCGACGGGGGCTCTCCGCGCGAACGCGCGCTCGAGCGTGAAGTGAGCGATCTCAAAGACGCGCTCAGCGACGTGTCGGTGAAGTACGCGTTGGCGCTGCGCGGGGTGGAGGAGTGGAAGGCGACGGGGCGCCCTACTCGGCGCGGAGGGTCGCGGCGATGAGCCTCGACACTCCGCACGGCAAGGCGACGGTGGTGCAGCTCTGCGCCGTGTTCGGCATGACTCGCGGGGGCTACTACGAGGCCCGCAAGCCGGCTGTGATCCCACTGAAGGCCTCCCCATCGTCACCCAGCCCAGCTGCGTCGCGCGTCCGCGAGGGCGTGGGGGTCGAGGAGCTCCGCGCGGCGATCTCGTCGCTCTGCTCGAAGCACCCGGCGTGGGGTGTGCGGAAGATCCACGCCGCTCTGCGGAGGGAGCCGTTTGGGCTTCGGGTGGCGGCGAAGCGGGTGTGGGCGCTCATGAAGGCGATGGGATTGTGCTTCACCGCGGGCACTCGTCCGCATGACGAGCCTCGCGGGCAGGTGATCGTGGCGACGCCGAATCGTCGCTTGGCGACGGACCTCACGACGGTGTGGACCGCCGAGGATGGCCTCGTGGCCGTGGTCCCGGTGATCGACTGCGGATGCAGGTCGCTCCTTGAGCTCCGAGCAACAAAGTCCCAGGAGTCGCCGGCGATCCTGGGACCCGTAGCTGACGCTCTCGTGGGCGCGTACGGGCGTCCCGAAGACGTGCCCGCGGACCTGGAGCTGCGCACCGATCACGGACCTCAGTACACGGGCGCGGACTGCGAGCTGCTCTGCACGCGGTGGGGGCTCGAGCACACCCTTGCGCCCGTGGGACGGCCTACGGGCAACGCGGTGGCCGAGCGCGTGATCCGCACGATGAAGGAAGAGTGTATCTGGCTGCGCGACTGGAGGTCGCTGGCGGAGCTCCAGGCCGCGTTGGACGAGTGGCGACGCGTCTACAACGACGAGCGGCCGCACCAGGCCCTGGGATGGAAGACACCGAGCGAGGCGAGAAACCTCCACGTCGGAAGGAGGCTCGCTGCATAAGGCATACTATTTACTATCAAGATAGTGTCTTGACTATGCGGGAACAGTACAGCTGCACTGCATGGACATCGAGGGTGAGTCTTACCGAGACCCCAAGCATCGGAGG
>CAZVDJ010000908.1:0-1958 GCA_964626245.1 uncultured Gemmatimonadaceae bacterium | reverse complement strand
GTCCCCGGCCTCGTGCATGGCCGACTCGCGGCGATCAACGAAGAGCAGCGACTGCCGAACCGCCTCGCTGTCGAGCTCGCGCGCGGAGGCGATGGAGGCCCCCACCGCGTTGATGTGCGCGCCCGGCGACACCCACTCGCCAAGCAGCACCGGATCACGAGAGGCGGTGACCGTACAGATGACGTCCGCCTCGCGCACCGCCGCTTCCGCACCAGGGCTCTCCTGGACGTCGAGTCCCGTATGGGCGCGCGCCCACGCCACGAAGCGCGCCCGGCGCTCCGCACTGCGGCTCCAGACGCGCACGCTCCGGATCGGGCGCACCGCGCACATCGCCTCCAGGTGCGTCATGGCCTGCACTCCGCTGCCCAGGATCGCCAGACTCGACGCGTCGCCGTTGGCCAGCAGGCGAGTGGCAAGCCCTGACACGGCGGCCGTACGAATGGCCGTGACCGAGCTGGCATCGATGATCGCCAGCAGCCTGCCATGCACGTCGTCGAAATAGAGGATGACGCCGATGTGCGACTCGTACGGGGTGGCGTCGTTGCCCGGGAAGACGGTGATCACCTTGGCGCCGATCGACGGGCCCAGGATGGCCGGCATGACGGCAAAGGCGTCGCGACCACCGTGCAGTCGCAGCACCTGGCGGAGCGGGAGCAGTGCCTCGCCGCGCGTGACCGCGATGAGGGCCTCCGCCATGACGTCGATGCACGCCGGCATGGGGAGGAGTCGCTCGACATCGGCGTGCGAGACGATCAGGGTGGCAGCGCTGGACATGCGTGGGTGCGGGCGATGCGTGGGGAGCGGATGGGTCGGGTGACCCATGCCGCGTGGAGCGGCGGGAGCGATTCTGTCCCGCGACGCGCGGCGGCGAAAGGGCCCATGAACCCGGGCGCTGGGTGCTTGCCCGCGCCGCTCGAGTCGTGCAGTATCGGCGCACCTGGGTTCAGCTTGCGGCGCAGCGCCGGCTCATCGCTTCCCCCTCCCCCTTGGAGCACGCGCATGTCCACTCGATTTCACTGGCTCATTCTCCTCGCCACACTCGCGGCCTGCCGTTCGGGCGAACAGCAACCAGCGACGGACAGCGTCGCGGCGACGCCCGCCACTCCGCCGGAAGTGTCCATCGTCGCAACCGATTTCGCCTTTCAGGCGCCGGACACGGTCGCGGGCGGGATGGTGACGCTGAAGCTGGTGAACCAGGGATCGACGTATCATCACGTGCAGCTGGTTCGGCTGCTGGACGGGAAGACGTTCGGCGACTTGATGGAAGGAATGAAGCAGATGAAACCCGGCGCGCCACCGCCGCCGTGGATGGAGGACGTAGTGGGACCGAACACGCCGGAGCCGGGAGGTGAGTCCCGCCTGACCCGCGAGCTGACGCCGGGCAACTATGCGATCCTCTGCTTCATCGACACCCCGGACAAGGTGCCGCATCTGGCCAAGGGGATGACGAAGGCGTTGACCGTCGTGGCGCCGACGGGGCCGGCTGCCGCCGCGCCAGTCGCGGACGTCACGGTGCAAATGACCGACTACACGTGGACCGTGACGCCAGAGTTCAAGGCGGGTCGCAATGTCGTGCGGCTCGAGAACCAGGCCGAGCAGGCGCACGAGATGTTCATCATGCGGCTGGGCGAGGGGAAGACGGTGGACGACGTGATGGCCTGGGGGGCGAGTTACGCTGGGCCGCTTCCGGGCACTGCGCTGGGCGGCTCCACCGGGCAGAAGAAGGGCGACATCGCGTACGTGACGTTCGACCTGACGCCGGGCAACTACCTGCTCCTCTGCTTCCTCCCGGATGCGAAGGACGGCAAGGCGCACCTGGAGCACGGGATGGTGAAGCCGTTCACGATCAGCTGAGCGGCACCGGCGCGACGCCGCCAGACGCAACGGGGGCCCGGCAGCTGCCGGGCCCCCGTTCGCCGTTCCACCGCGCCTGCGGGCGTCGCGCGGTCGTGCCGCCC
>CAZVDJ010000907.1:0-1961 GCA_964626245.1 uncultured Gemmatimonadaceae bacterium | reverse complement strand
GGTACACCCCCGTGGAGTCGCCCGGGGAGGCCGACGTGATCCTCCTGAACACGTGCGCCATTCGCGATCACGCCGAACAGCGGGTGATCGGGCGGCTGGGGGAGCTCAAGCGCAGCATGCGCGTGGGGAGCGTGGTAGGGGTGACGGGGTGCATGGCGCAGCGCCTGGGGCCGCAGCTGCTGGAGAAGGCGCGCCACGTGAGCCTGGTGATCGGGCCCGACGGCTATCGCGCCCTCCCCGAGCTGGTGGCCAAGGCGCGCCAGGGCGCGCGCGCGGTGGAGACCTCGTTCGACCTGGAGGAACACTACGAGGACTTCGCCCCTCGCCGCTTCGACAAGGTGAAGGCGTGGATTCCCGTGCAGCGCGGGTGCGACTACCGGTGCACCTACTGCATCGTGCCCTACACGCGCGGTGCCGAGCGCAGCCGGCGCCTGGCCGACGTGGTGCGCGAGGCGGAGGCGGTGGTCGCCGAGGGGATCGGCGAGGTCACGCTGCTGGGGCAGACGGTGAACTCCTACCACGACGGGACGCACGACTTTGCCCAGCTGCTGCGCGCGGTTGGGGAGGTGCGCGGACTCCGGCGGCTGCGGTTCACCTCGCCGCACCCCAACGACTTCAGCGACGCGGTCATCGACGCCATGGCGGAGGTGGACGCCGTGTGCGAGCACGTGCACCTGCCCATGCAGTCGGGGTCGACGAGCATGCTCAAGCGCATGCTGCGTCGCTATACGCGCGAGGAATACCTGGACTGCGTGGAACGGCTGCGCGCGCGCGTCCCGTCCATCGGCCTCACGACCGACATCATCGTCGGCTTTCCGGGTGAGACCGACGCCGAGTTCGAGGAGACGCTGTCGGCGGTGCGCCACGTCGGGTTCGACGACGCGTTCACCTTCAAGTTTTCCCCGCGCGAGGGGACGCCGGCGACGCGCATGCCGGCGGAGTGGACCATACCCGACGAGGTGGCCGCGGAACGCCTGGAGCGACTGATCGACCTGGTGCGCTCGGGCGCGCGCGCGAAGAACCTCCGGTTGCTGGGCGAGCGGCGCGAGGTGCTGGTGGAGAAGCCGGCACGGCGCGGCGAGCTGCTGCAGGCGCGGTCGCGCGATCACAAGACGGTGCTCATCGCGGGCGACGAGACCCTGGTGGGGCGCTACCTCACGGTGGAACTCACCGGGACCACCGGCTCGACCTTCACCGGGACGATCGTCCAGGAGCGCCAGCCGCTGCCCATGGCCGGCTAGGCGTCGGGTGTGAGCGGGCGCACGGCGCGTGTGCGAGCTGCGTTCCGATGTGCCTCCGCCGGTGTGCGGGTCGTCTGGAGTGCGGACCAACCGGCGCTGGCGGTGCCCTTCGGCACGGCGAGCGTGGTGGCCGTCCCGTGGTATTCTTCCCGCCCTTCATGCACAACGCCCTCGAGGAAGTGGTCGGCGAGGTCCTGGACCAGCTGGCGCACGACCGTGCGGATTTTTGCACCTGCACGCAATGCCGTGATGACGTGATCACGCATGCGCTGAACCAAGCTCGTCCCAGGTACATCAGCGGATCGCTGATCGGCTCAGCGGTCACGCGCGTGGCGCTGTCGCACGGGCACGCGAGGGCAGAACTCGTGGTGCTGGTGCTCGACGCCATGCGTCGGGTGACCTCGCGTCCGCGCCATCCGCGCCCCGCACGGGCGCCGGAGGGAGCGCCGGGCTGACCACCTGTGCGTGGAGGGGCGATGCCACTCGTCGCCTGGGGAGTGATAGCGTACGCCGCCGGTCTCGCCATGGGATTCGGCGGCGTGATCGTGTGGAGGGGTGACGGCGCCGCCCTGCCGGGCGCGGGTACGGGCGCCGCATTGCTCGCGCTGCTCGCGCTGCTGGCGCTGCTGGCGCTGCTGGCGCTGCTGGCGTTGCTGGCGCTGGTCGCGCCGGTGGCTGTGGCCTGGCCGATTGCGGGGGGCGCGGGCGTGGCGCCCCGCC
>CAZVDJ010000906.1:0-1963 GCA_964626245.1 uncultured Gemmatimonadaceae bacterium | reverse complement strand
ACCAGGACTCTTCTGATCCAGAGTCAGACGTGTTGCCAGTTACACCAAGGGGCAGGGCGCGCCGATTTCGGCGGGCTGGAAGTCTACCCACACTGCCACGCGCCGGCAACCCCGGCGCCGGCTCCTCATAACTCCCACAGCGGCAAGGTGTTCGGCCGGTTCCGCTGCCCGCGCGGCGGGTCCGTTACGGCAGGCGCGAGCGCGCGCCCGTCACCGCGCACCGCGAGGATCGCGATGCGCTTGCCCCCGCCATGTCACCCGCGGGACCTTACGCACGTTCTGTCGCAGCTCCCCACGCTGGCTCTCATCTCGCCTCTCTCATCGGAATCCATGCTTCCTCGTCGCCTGATCGGGTGCCTGCTGGCGGTCGTTGCCACGGGCGCGTGCCGGCAGGCCATTCCGCCATTGGGGACCACGCCCGACCAGGCGAGGCGTAACGCCGACAACGTCTTTGCGGCATTTGCCTTTCGCTTCTACAACGTGCAGCGCGACGCGCGCTTCTCCGTCGCGCGCCCGCGCATGGCGCGCTACGCCCTGATCCCCTCGCGCATCTTCGGCGACACGATGGTGTGGAGCGAACCGCGCACCGACTCGGTCCGCACGCTGTACCTGCACGGTGGCATGACCGATCGCGGCTACACCTTCTCTGCGCGTGCCTCGGCGCCGTATCCCACCCGGCTGGGTGACGAACGCCACTTCATGCAACTCACGCGGCTGGGTGACGACAGCTACGAGTGGATCACCCACGTGGATCACGGGATCGGTCCGGTGACCTCCGAAGAAGTGGCCGGCGCGATCGGCGTCCTCTTCACCGCCTTCGATGGGCGTCGCGGAGCGGCCGTCGAGGCCGAAGCGCGCCAGGCCTTCCCGCGCAGCACGCGTCACCTGGGGCAGCTGTTCACGCTCGACTCGCTGCGCAGCACCCCGCTGGCCGACGGGACCACCACCTTCGGGTTGCACCTGACGTTCACTCCCGACACGTTGCGCGCACGCTATCCCGCGTTTGCCGCGTATCTCGACAAGTACGTGACCCCCTCGCGCCTGCGGCTGCGCCTCGCCGACCGGGGTGCCGCGCCGTACGTCGAGATCGCCATGCGCGACGGGCGCGCGGACGTCCGGCTGCGCGCGCATCGCGGCTCGCTCGTCGCCCTGTCGGGCGCTCCGCGCCCGCTTCCCGACTCGCTGAAGGTCCACATGGATCTCTCGGCGAAGATGATGCTGTTCCGCGTCGGTTTCCATGACCTGGTGGGAGACTTCACCATCGAACACGGAGAGCGCGAGCACGCGTGGATGTTGCGCTTTCGCCGGGAGCCGAAGTGGGACTTCCCCCTCGCCACCGACCGCCTCATCAAGAGCCCGTTGCGCCGGCCGTTCGAGGGGCGTGGCAGCGAATTGCGGCTGGCGGTACGCGACGACCTGGGGAACCAGGCCATGAGCGTGCGGCAGATCCGGACCGCGGTGCGCGAGAGCGCGATCATGCGCTGGCTCGGAGGGCTGGGGGCCAGCGCCTTCGGCGACTTCGAGGGGCGTTCGGAAGCCGAGGAGAATCGCTTCCTGATGGAGCTGTTCGGGGCCCTTCGGCAAGACGTCGCCGCGCTCAGCTTCTGAGGAGGACGCCACCGGGCGGTCCCGACGGCGCTGCGGCTCGGTCGCGCGGCGGGTGGCCCCTGAAAACAGAAGGCCGCCGATTACCTCGGCGGCCTTGCCAGCTTCCTACCGGTTGCGGCTAACCCCTTGGGATTGCCAAGCACGCTGCCATTGGAACTCTCCGTCCTACCGGACAACGGCTGGCGAAATATCCCGCGGCGAGTGAGCCGCCCATCGTTTGCGCACCCCTTCGGGCGCGGACTTCACGTGCCGGCGCGAAGCCGGCCTCTCACGACACCTTCCAGCCCGGAGGCCGGAATCGATGGAGCTGAGGGGGATCGAACCCCTGACCTCTGCAGTGCGATTGCAGCGCTCT
>CAZVDJ010000905.1:0-1964 GCA_964626245.1 uncultured Gemmatimonadaceae bacterium | reverse complement strand
GGTACTTCGTCCGTTGTGGCGGCCGGACCGGACCCGGCGCGTCGATCGTGGCGCGAGCGAACGGCTGAGCCCTCACGGCTCGCGACGGGACGACGCCTCCCCGTATTCTTGGGAGTGACCACGAAGCCGCCGACTCCCGACAGGCCAGGAACGCTGTACGTCGTCTCCACCCCGATTGGGAATCTCGGGGACATGACGTATCGCGCGGTGGAGACGCTGGGGCGGGTGCAGCTGATCCTGTGCGAGGACACGCGCCATTCGCGTCCGCTGCTGGATCACTTCGGCATCACCACGTCCGTGGCCGCGCTGCACGAGCACAACGAGGCGCGCGAGCTGCCGCGCCTGCTGGGGCGGTTGGCCGCCGGTGAGGAGCTCGCACTCATTTCCGATGCGGGGACTCCGCTCCTTTCCGACCCCGGGGCGCGCCTGGTGCGCGCGGCGGTGGAGGCGGGGTACCCGGTCGTGCCCGTGCCTGGCGCGTCGGCGCTCCTGGCGGCGCTGGTGGGATCGGGGCTCGCGGGGGACGCCTTTACCTTCGTGGGCTTTCTCCCCCGCAAGGGGCGCGAGCGGGCGCAGGCGCTCGCGGCGCTCAGCGACCTATCGCACGTTGGCGTACTCTA
Source organism: uncultured Gemmatimonadaceae bacterium (assembly GCA_964626245.1). Classification (GTDB taxonomy): domain Bacteria; phylum Gemmatimonadota; class Gemmatimonadetes; order Gemmatimonadales; family Gemmatimonadaceae; genus SCN-70-22. The sequence continues at coordinate 1,344 of CAZVDJ010000905.1, read as the reverse complement.
CGAGTCTCCGCACCGGGTGGCCGATACGCTGGACGACCTTGTGGAGGTCCTCGGGGTATCAGCGGGGACGCGCCGGGGAGTAGTGGCGCGGGAAATCACCAAGCGGTTCGAGGAGTTTCGACGCGGGACGATTGCCGATCTGGCGGTGGCGATGCGCGAGCATCCTCCGCGCGGGGAGGTCGTCCTACTCATCGAGGGGCGTGTGGCGGACGTGCTCGACGAGGAGGCGTTGCGCGAGTCGGCGCAGTTGCTTCGCCAGTCGGGGGCGACGACACGCGAGATTGCGCGTTCGCTCGTGGAGCGACACGGCGCACCCCGCAACCTGGCCTATCGCGTAGCGCAGGACGCATGATCCGGTTTCGCCGCCCCGACCGTCTCGCTCATCCACTCGCCATTCCTCTCGCCCGTCGATTCGCCGTGCGTCTTGATCGTCGCCTCGCCCTGCGTCGCGTCCTCGCGCCGCTCCTCGTGCTGTCACTGGCCGGCTTTGCGCCCTTCCCAACGGCGCGACTGGGGATCGCGCGGCTGCAGTACGACGGAGGAGGCGACTGGTACGCGAATCCCTCGAGCCTGTCCAACCTGCTGAAGGCGATCAACGAGCGGACCACGCTTCGGGTGGAGCCCACGGAGGGGCGCGTCACGCTGGGCGACCCTCGGCTCTTCGACTTCACCTTCCTGCACATGACCGGGCACGGCGTGGTGAAGTTCAGCGACCAGGACGTGGAGCGGTTGCGCGAGTGGGTGCTGCGCGGCGGCTTCCTGCACGTGGATGACAACTACGGGCTGGACGAGAGCTTCCGGAAGGAGATCGCGCGCGTCTTTCCCGACCGGCCGCTGGTCGACGTCCCGCTGTCGCACCCCATCTACCACATCGTGTACGACTTTCCCAAGGGCGTCCCGAAGATCCACGAGCACGATGGCAAGCCGGCGCGCGGCTACGGCATCTTCGTGGGCGACCGGTTGGCGGTGTACTACACGAACGAAGCAGACCTGGGGAACGGCTGGGAGGACGTGGGGACGTACAACGACCCGCCCGAACTGCACGAGACTGCACTCCGCATGGGGATCAACCTTTTCGTCTACGCGGTGACGAGCCGCCCACCCGTCTCATGACGCTCATCGACCTGGTGGAACGCGAGCGCCGCGGCATCGCGCGGCAGCTGACGGCGGGCGGGGCCGCGCTGGTGCTGGCCGGCGTCTCGGTCGTCCTGCTGGCAGCGACCATGGCGCTCGGCGACAGTCGCTGGCTGGCCTTGCCGCGTGCGACGCCGTTCGTGGGGTGGGCGCTGGCGGTAGCCGCCGCCGCGTTGGGTGGCCGCTGGCTTCGCGGGCGTTGGTGCTGTC
>CAZVDJ010000904.1:0-1967 GCA_964626245.1 uncultured Gemmatimonadaceae bacterium | reverse complement strand
CGCCGGCCACCGGCAGGGCATCGTAGAAGGTGCTGAAGTGCGGCGACCGCCGCATCGCGTCGAGCAAGCGCACGAGTGCCTCGGGTGTCACGACGTTGTGCCGCGACAGGCCACTGCCGTCTCGCACCACCATCGCGTCCGGGCGTGCTCCCCAGGCGAGCATCTGCTCGCGTACCACCTTGGCGCCGCTGTCGGCGCTTCCCACGCCGGTGCGCGCACGCCCGATCGTCTTGAGGAGGATCTCGCCGATCTGGTTCTGCGACGGCTTCTCGAAGGCGGGGAGCACGCGCGACAGCGGTGGCGACTGCACGGAGAAGAGCGGATAGGTCGGCATCCCGCGCCAGGTGGAGACGCCGCCCTCGACGGTGATCCCGGCCGCGACGAGCGCCTCGTGCAGGGCGGCGAGGTAGGCACGCGACGGATCGCGGTGCGTGATGGTCAGGACCGCCGAGTCGCCAGCCGCAATCGTCCCGTCGACGATCACGGCGCCCGCGTCGGTCGAGTCGTGCCGGATGAAGAGGGTGCGCGCCCGGCGCTGGCCCGGCGGCACGATGACCGGTTCCACCGTCTGCGCCCAGGCGCGAACGACCGGAAAGGTGGCGGCGGGTGCCGAGCGCACGAGCACCGGCGCGCCCGGCGACGCCCCGCCACGAACGACCACGGTGGAGAATCCCTCGTTGAAGAAGAGCTCGTCCACGCCGGCCGAGTACGAGAAGTCCAGGTCGTCGTACGACCAGCCGTAGCCTAACGTGGCGTCGGGGAAGGCGTCCGTCCCCGGGACCACGGCGCCCGTCACGCGCCGGATCCCGCGGGCCCGGAGCGAGTCGGCGATCTGGCGCAGCGGGGCCATGGCGTCGCCCGACATCCGCGCACTGGCGCTCGGGTCGCCCGTCCCGCTGATCACCAGGTTGCCACGCAAGTCCTCGCCGTCCACCGGACCCGAGGCGGCGATGGTGGTGCTGAAGCGATAGTCCGGCCCCAGCAGCTGCAAGGCCACCGCACCCGTCAGGAGCTTCTGGTTCGAGGCGGGGATGAACAGCTTGCCGGCGTTGTGCGAGACCAGCGTGTCGCCCGTGAGCGGGTCGACGACCAGGATGCCGAACAGGGCGCTGCGGAAGAGCGAGTCTCCCACCAGCGAATCGACCGCCTGCCGCAGTGCGGCGACCGGTGGTGCCACCCGAGGGGCGGGCGGGGCGGCCGGGCGCCCAGTGGCGCACGCGGTGCCGACCATCGCCGTGACGGTGGCCGCTATCCGTGCGGGGGTCGAGAAGGGGCGGGGCATGTCGGCGTGAGGAGGGGCGCGAGAGGCGGGAGGGCGAGGTGCCGGGCACGATATCGCGCGCGCGACGCGGGCGCGAGTCAACGCGAACGAGTCAACACGAGCGAGTCAACACGAGCGAGTCAACACGAGCGAGTCAACACGAGCGAGTCACCGCCGGCGACTCAACGCCAGCGGGTCAAGGCGAGCCCGCCGAGCGGGAGGCGACGTCGGCGAGGTAGACCGCGACGAAGTCGGCGAGCGCGTCGAGCCAGCTGGCGTCGCCAAGGTCAAAGGTACGCGGCGCCGCCACCGCGCCCGGGGTGTCGGTCACCACCGCCAGCAGCGTCTCGCGGGCGATGAGCCCCTCCTCGGCCAGCGAGCGCTCGTGCGCAGCCCGGCGCACGATCTCGATCTTCGGGAGCGCCGACGCCTTGAATCCTTCGCACAGCACGAGGTCGGCATCGGCAAAGAAGCGCTGGGCGATCGCGCTGGGCGACTCCTCCTCGCTCCGGCGCATGACCAGGGCAAAGCGGTCGGGGGAGACCATGGCGACCCCCTCGGCCTCGCCCTCGTGAAAGTGCCGCCAGGTGTCGGTGGTCGACGGGTCGAGCGAGAAGGTGTGCGATCCGTGCTTGATGGTCATGACGCGCAGCCCGCGACGCCGGAGGGCGACCGCCAGCTGCACCACCAGCGTCGTCTTGCCGGC
>CAZVDJ010000903.1:0-1974 GCA_964626245.1 uncultured Gemmatimonadaceae bacterium | reverse complement strand
CTTCCTGCGCAACACGATGGCCTCGGGGGTAGTCCCCCAGATCTCGGCCATTCTCGGGCCGTGCGCCGGCGGGGCCGTGTATTCGCCCGCGATCACCGACTTCGTCTACATGGTGCGCGGGTCGTCGTACATGTTCGTGACCGGCCCCAACGTCGTGAAGACGGTCACGCACGAGGACGTGACGATGGAGCAGCTGGGCGGGGCCGATACGCACGCCGGCACGTCGGGCGTGGCGCACTTCGCGCACGACTCCGAGCTGCAATGCCTGCAGGCCATCCGCGAGCTCTTCCGCTACATCCCGCAGAACAACCTGGGCGACGCGCCGCGCGGCAGCGCCCGTGACCCGCGCGACCGGCGCGACGAGTCGCTGCTCGACGTCGTCCCCGACCATCCCAGCAAGCCGTACGACATCCTCGAGGTGATCCACCGGGTGGTGGACGACGGCGAGTTCTACGAGGTGCACAAGGACTACGCCGGCAACATCGTGGTGGGCTTCGCCCACCTGGGCGGCTACAGCGTCGGGATCGTGGCCAACCAGCCGGCGGTGCTCGCCGGCGTCCTCGACATCAATGCCTCGGTCAAGGCGGCGCGATTCGTCCGCTTCTGCGACGCCTTCAACATTCCGCTGGTGACCTTCGAGGACGTCCCCGGCTTCCTCCCCGGCGTGGCGCAGGAGCACGGGGGGATCATCCGTCATGGCGCCAAGCTCCTCTACGCCTACTGCGAGGCCACCGTCCCCAAGCTCACGGTCATCACGCGCAAGGCGTACGGCGGCGCGTACGACGTCATGAGCTCCAAGCACATCCGCGGCGACTTCAACGTGGCATGGCCCACCGCCGAGATCGCGGTGATGGGTCCCAAGGGCGCGGTGGAGATCCTCTTCCGGAAGGAGATCGCCGAGGCCAACGATCCGCAGAAGGCGATGGACGAGCGCGTGGCGGAGTACACGCAGAAGTTCGCCAATCCGTACGTCGCCGCCTCGCGCGGCTTCCTGGACGACATCATCGACCCCAGGGACACGCGCCCGCGATTGATCGACGCGCTCGAGACCCTCCAGGGCAAGCGCGACCGCAACCCCCCGCGCAAGCACGGCAACCTCCCGCTGTGAGACGGTAGGGATGAAGATCAGCCGCACCCCCCCACGCCCGTCTCCCGCCTCCCGTCTCCCGTCTCGCCACCGGCTCCCGAGATGTTCGCGAAAGTCCTGATCGCCAACCGCGGCGAGATCGCCCTGCGGATCATTCGCGCCTGTCGCGAGTTGGGGATCGCCTCGGTGGCGGTCTACTCGGAGCCCGACGCGCAGGCGCCGCACGTGCGCGAGGCCGACGAGGCGGTGCTCATCGGCCCCGCGGCCTCGAGCGAGAGCTACCTCAAGGGGGAGCGGCTGGTCGAGGTGGCGCACGCCACCGGCGCCGAAGCCATCCACCCGGGCTACGGCTTTCTCTCCGAGCGCGAGTGGTTCGCGCGACTCGTGCGCGACGCGGGACTCACCTTCATCGGCCCGCCGCCCGAGGCGATTGCCGCCATGGGGAGCAAGACCTCGGCGCGCCAGCTCGCCATTCGCGCCGGCGTCCCCGTGGTCCCAGGGACAACCGAGGCGCTGCGTGACGCCGAGGAGGGGGCGGAGCTGGCCGGGACGTTCGGCTATCCCGTCCTGCTCAAGGCCGCGGCCGGTGGTGGCGGCAAGGGGATGCGCGTGGTGCGCGAGGCGAAGGAACTGGCCGGCGCGCTGGCGGCGGCGCAGCGCGAGGCGCGCAATGCCTTCGGGGACGACGCGGTCTACATCGAGAAGTACATCGAGGGGCCGCGGCACGTGGAGATCCAGGTCATCGCCGACCAGCACGGAACCGTGCTGTCGTTAGGGGAGCGCGAGTGCTCGGTGCAGCGCCGCCACCAGAAGATGATCGAGGAGGCCCCGTCGGTGGCCGTCTCGCCCGACCTGCGACGCCGCATGGGCGCCACCGGCGCGATGGA
>CAZVDJ010000902.1:0-1975 GCA_964626245.1 uncultured Gemmatimonadaceae bacterium | reverse complement strand
ACGCTGCACCACCTCGCGCAGCGCCGCGGTGTCCAGCGCACTCACCAGCGCCAGAGGACGTTCCGCGGGAATGTTGAGCAGGCGGCGGACCTCGATATCGGCCAGCTCGCGACCGGCGCGCGCCTGCAGCAGGTTGGGCTCGAGGTTGGTGCGCTCCACCCGGGCGCGAAGCACCTCGTAACGCGAGGCCCGCCCCGCTGACAGCAGCTGCTCCACCAGCTTGATGCGCTCGTCGGCCAGCTCGAGGTTCCGCTCCTGGATCGCCACCAGCTCGCGCTGAAGGATGGCAGTCAGGTACGCCCGCTGCACTCCAACCGAGAGCAGCGCCTGCGTCTCGGCCACGGTGTGCCGGGACGCATTGCGCACGTCCGACGCCGCCCGCGCCCCGGCAAAGATCCGCCCCCCCTGGAAGAGGACCTGCGAGACGTTGACGTTGGAGTTGTAGTTGTAGTTCTGCCCGAAGATCGCCTGCCCCACGATCTCGGCGCGCGCGTTGCGCAGCACCTGCGAGTAGTTCCCCGCCAGCCGCGCCTGCGGCAGCCCCGCCGCGCGTGCCGACGTCACCTGCGCGTCGGCGACCTCTACCTGCGCCGAGGCAAGGCGCGCTTCGTCCGACTCGCGCAGGGCGCGCGTGACGGCGTCGGTCAGCGAGAGGTACAAGGTGTCTGCAGCCGCGCGCCGGGGCGCGGCGGACTGGGCTGAAAGCGCACCCGGCGCGGCCGCGCGCCGCGCCGCGGTCGCGAGACCGAGCGAGAGAAGGATCCGGGATTTCATCTTCCAACGTACGCGCAGGAGCGCCATGACGTTCACGAAATTGTCAGCTTTGCCGTGTGACCTTGGCGAGGGCTCACGAGGGGAAGATTCCCCCTCTCGCCCCCGTCACCGGCCGACACGAAAAGGCCGGCGCGAATTGACGCGCCGGTCGCACGGCGTGTTGGACGTACGTGACCAGCCGTTGTGAAGGAGTTCGTCGCGCAACCCCGTCCGGCGTCGCGGGGCGCCCGGACGTGATGGGGTACCCCGCTCACCCCGGGATGACGCGAAGCTCCACGGGAGCGCCGTCCTCGCGATGCCGCAGCGTGATCTCCAACTCGTCCCCGTCACGCACCGCCTGCGGCACCGGCAATCCCCACACCAGGGAATCCCAGGAATTGTCCGCTCGCGGGTGCCGGGGGTCGGTGTCCAGGACGAGGCCCGGCGCGAGTCCGATCTCGAAGCAGAGTGCCACCGCCCCGATCTCCCCTGAGCCGTTCGCCCGCCCCCTGCCGGTGGCGCTGAACCCCACCGCCCCCACCTGCGCCAGGTCGCGACGAAGTAGCGAGACCGGCGCCGACAGCATCGGAAAGGCGGCCAGCCTGCGGGGCGAAATGGTGAGCTTCCACCACGACCGCGACGACGTGTCGGGGAGCGCCGAAAAGTCGATGCCGTACGCCTGCCGCCACTCGGCGGCTGCCTCGTTGGTGAAAGTCCAGTGGCGCCTTACGTCACCGGGAAGCTCCACCGGCACCGCCAATAGCTCGAAGGTCGACGGCACCAGCCGCCCCCCCGGCTTGAGGAAGCGCGTCACCGCATCGCGCGTGAATTCGAGCACCTCCTCCTCCAGCGGGTCGCGCCCGATGATCTCCGCAATCAGGACGTCGCACCGTTCCGGGAGGGTGACGCGGGACGAGAGCCCCTCGACCAGCGTGACCCGGTCGGCCACGCCATTGTCGGCAAACACCCGGCGCGCGCTGTCTCCGATGCCCGACGCCTCGATGGCGTAGACCCGCGCCGCGCCGGCCTGCGCCGCCGTCACGGACAGCACCCCTGTCCCCGTCCCGATCTCCACCACCACGTCGCCCGGTCGCACCACGGCGCGAATCGCCGCCTGGTAGCGCTCGGTGCGCGTGCGGTCGTCGAGCATGCGGACGTGCGCGTAGGCCCCGTCAAAGCGGCGACCGTCGGGGTTGAGGATGGGGGCGGTGGCCGAGGGGTC
>CAZVDJ010000901.1:0-1980 GCA_964626245.1 uncultured Gemmatimonadaceae bacterium | reverse complement strand
AAGCGATCCAGCTGCGCCTCCGGAAGGGGGTAGGTCCCCTCCTGCTCGATCGGGTTCTGCGTCGCGAGGACGAAGAATGGCTCCGGCAGCTGCATCGTCTCGCCGGCCGCCGTGACGCGGTGTTCCTGCATCGCCTCCAGCAGGGCGGCCTGCGTGCGCGGCGGGGCGCGGTTGATCTCGTCGGCCAGGACGATGTTGCCGAAGACCGGCCCGCGCACGAAGCGGAAGGAGCGGGTTCCGGTGGCGCTGTCCTCCTCCAGGATCTCCGTACCGGTGATGTCGCTGGGAACGAGATCGGGCGTGAACTGGATGCGGCGGAAGTCCAGCTGCATCGCATCGGCCACGCTGCGGATCATCAGCGTCTTGGCCAGCCCCGGTACCCCCACCAGCAGCGCGTGGCCGCCGGCCAGGATGGCCATGAGGATCTCGTCGATGACCTCGCCCTGGCCCACGATGCGGCGCGCCACCTCCTGCCGCAGGCGCACCGCCGCCGCCAGCAGCGCCTCGGGGGTGGCGGCATCGGCGGTGGCCGCGGTGGCGTGAGACGTGGCGGGAGCGGGCGCGAGCGTCACGGCAAGGAGGAAGGCGACGTCAAATGGGGCACAGGCGGCGACGGCCCCGCCGGACTCAGCGAACCGGTCGGCGCCGGCGCGACGTGAGCAGGAAGATCGATCCCTGGCCCGCGCCGGCGTCGGCCAGCGAGACGCGCTCGTCGAGCACTTCCCACCCCGCCAGCTTCATCACGTAGTCGGCATGGTGCGCGGACTCGTCAGGCACCAGCGCCTGCAACGCGCGCTCCTTGACCACCGAGACCGGCGTGTCGTGGGGCGCGTCCAGGCGCACCGTATCCCACACCTCGGGGATCTGCACCCGAAGCGTGATGACCGGCTCCTGGCCCGTGCCAAGGCGGATGGCACCGGGGCGGGTGCGCAGCTGCGCCGTGAACGGCGTGGTGCCGCGCGTATCGGCCGGCGCGCTCATCCCGCCACCTCGGCCGGCTGTGCGCTCGTCGCCTCGGTGGCGTGCGGCAGCGTGGCGAAGAAGCGCGAGATCTGCGCGTCGAACATGTACGAGCCGCCGGTCACCAGCGTGGCCCCGTCGCGCGCGATCGCGGCGAGCGTGATCTCCTCGCCCCCCTGGCCGCGCAGCGTGAGGTAGCCGGGCCCCTCCTGCTCCGGGAAGGCCGAATAGATGCTGGCCCGGCGCGCGAAGAACTCCTTCGCCGCGGCGAGCACCTGCGCCGGCGCGAGGGTGGTGCGCGTCTCCTGCATCGTGCGTCGTTGCGTCATGCCAGGAACCTGGGAATCGTTAGGGTGCCTGCGCGTCGAGCGCAGGTTCGTACTCCAGCGGGAGCGAGACGGTGAACGTCGCCCCGGCGCCCGGCGACGACTCCAGCTCCACGTCGCCCCCCAGCAACCGGCTCATCCGGCGCGCCAGCGCGAGCCCGAGTCCCGACCCGCCGTAGCGGCGCGTGACCGAACCATCCACCTGCCGGAAGGCCTCGAAGACCAGGGCGTGCGCCTCGGGGGGAATTCCGATCCCCGTGTCGGCCACGCGGAACTGCACCCGGTCGCCCGAGAGCTCCACGCCCGCGTCCACGTGCCCGCGCGGGGTGAACTTGTACGCGTTGCGCAGCAAGCTAACCAGGATGCGCGCGATTTTCTTGCGGTCCGACCGCATGCGCGGCATGAAGGGCGGCGGCTCGGCCACCCGCAGCTCCACGTCGGACGGGCGCCCCCCGGTGGAGGCCACCACCTCCTGCAGCAGGAGCGCCGGGTCGAACTCCTCCACGTAGAGCGAGACGTCGCCACGCGTGAGCGTCGTGAGCTCGAGCAGGTCCTCGATGAGCTCCAGAAGGCGCTCGCTGGAGCGCTTCACGTGCTGCAGGTCGTGGCGCTGCCCCTCGGTGAGGGGGCCCGACAGCTCCTCCTGCAGGATGGAGATGTAGCCCAGCACCGACGTGAGCGGCGTGCGCAGTTC
>CAZVDJ010000900.1:0-1985 GCA_964626245.1 uncultured Gemmatimonadaceae bacterium | reverse complement strand
AGGGCGATGAAGGTGACGTGCTCCTCGCACAGTCGGGCGATCGCCCGGCTGCTGACGATCCCGCGCGCGTAGGCACACAGCACCACCTTCAGCAGCACCGCCGGGGGATACGCCGGCGCGCCCGTGGTGTCGTTCCGGAAGCGGACGTCGAAGCGCGACAGGTCGATGGCGTGGTCGAGCAAGTGATCGACCGCGTGCTCGAAGGTGCCGGGGAGGAGCTGCGCGGCCAGGTTGACCGGCAGCAGGCGCGGGTGGGTGTCGATCACCTTGTAGCGGGCCATGGGACCTCGACGGCAGCGGGGAACGGCCACAGATTCGCTGCCGGGGAATCCCACTGCCGCGCTCGAAGTTCCGTGTCCACAACGCGGGCACTGGCGGGGTTATCCTACAGCTACGTTAGGCAGAATACTGTACGGTGCGGTGAGCGACCGACTATTCCGAGGAGGGCCATGTCTTCGTCGTCTGATGCCTCTTTGCCTCCCGTCCGTGTCCGTGCGATGCGACTCCATGCACTCCGGCAAGTAACGCCACCTGAGCCGGTATGCTCGTGGCCATGAGACCTGGTCAGCGCGTCCTGTTGCTGTGCATCGCCGGCATGGTCTGCGAGGGCCTCGACCTGCAGTCCGCAGGCGTGGCGGCGGCGGGCATCGTCCAGGAACTGCGACCGGACGCTGGCGTCCTCGGTTGGTTCTTCGCCGCGAGCACCGTCGGACTCTTGCTTGGCGCGCCGATAGGCGGCTGGTTCGGCGACCGCATCGGCCGCAGGCGCGTCGTCGTCGCTTCGATGGTGGTGTTTGGCGCCTGCTCGCTCGCCACCGGTCTTGCGACGAGCGTGGGGACGCTCATTGCGGCGCGGTTCCTCACGGGTCTCGGCTTGGGCGGCGCGATGCCCAACTTCATCGCCTTGGCGTCGGAGTCGAGCGCCGTCGGCAGGGGTGGCCGCAGTGTCGCGCTGATGTTCGCAGGCACGCCGCTCGGCGGCGCGGCGGCCAGCCTTGTCGCCGCGGCCGTCGGTCCCACGCACTGGCGCTGGGTGTTCGTCGCAGGCGGCCTGCTGCCGCTGGCGGTGGCGGCGGTGTGGCACGTGGCGCGCATCGACTCGCCGGCCACGCACACGGCCGCGTCCGTCGCGTCGTCCGCGCGACCGTCGATGGTCGACGTGGCGTTCGCCGACGGGCGTGCCGCGCCGTCACTGCTCCTGTGGGCGGCGTCGTTCGCATCGCTGTTGCTGCTTTATCTGCTGTTGAACTGGTTGCCGCTGCTGCTCGTCGGCCTGGGACTGCCGCCGGCGCGTGCCGCGTTGGCGCAAGTGACCTTCAACCTGCTGGGCGCGCTCGGCGCTATCGTCGTCGGCACGCGACTCGACGGCCGCACGCGCACGTGGGCGGTCGCGTCGGCGTTCGGGGCGCTGGTGGCGTCGCTGTTCGTACTGGCACGCGTCGACGTCGACGGGGTCGTGCCGCTCGTCGGCGCCGTCGGGTTCGCGGTGATCGCCGCGCAAGCCACGGTCTTTGCCCTTGCGCCGGCCGGCTATCCGTCGGCGGTGCGAAGCACGGGCGTCGGCATGGCCATCGGCGCCGGTCGACTCGGCTCGATCACCGGGCCGATGCTCGCGGCGTCCCTGCTGGGCGCGGGACAAAGTGCGGCGGGCGTGCTGACCTTCCTCGCGCCGATCGCCGCAGTGGCCGCGATCTGCACCGTGGCCCTCTCGGCCACACTGCACCGCCGCGTCTGACGCCCCGCCGTCGAGCCGTGGCGCGGGCGGTGACATCTGCCTAACACTCCTAACGAGGCCCTTGTCAAGAGCGCGTAGCGCTCCCAGGGAGTGGCGGGGACGTCACTCCTGATGCTGGGTTCCGTGATACCGCACGTCGGCAGACGTCGAGCATGCATCGGATCGACCATCCACGCCTCGCGTGGCGGTCACACAGTCCTGCGAGCCCTCGGGCTCAGATGTTCACGGTCGACGCACCGGCTGGCTTCCC
>CAZVDJ010000899.1:0-1991 GCA_964626245.1 uncultured Gemmatimonadaceae bacterium | reverse complement strand
GTCAACCAGCGCATCGCCCGCGCCTTCGACGAGGCGCGCATTCCGCTCGTCCTGCTCGACCGTCCCATCGTCCCGTATCCGCATCCCTCCCGGCACGACGTGGTGGGGATCGACAACCGCGCGGCGGGATTCGTCGTCACCGATCACCTCCTCGCGCTGGGGTGCGCGCGCATGGCCTTCGTGGGGGTCCCGAATTCGGCGGCGACGGTGGACGCCCGCGAGGCCGGCTTCCGCGAGGCGCTCTTCACGCGAGGGATAGTGCCCGTGCCGGAACTCCTCCGCCGGCTGGATCCCGACGACGACCTGGCGGTGGGCGCGCTGCTGGCCGAGCGCCCCGACGGCATCGTCTGCGCCAACGACCGCACGGCCGGGCGCATGATGCACGCGTTGCGGCGGCGCGGGCGGCTGGTGCCGCGCGACGTTCGGCTGGTCGGGATCGACGACGTGGACTACGCGCCCCTCCTTCCCGTCCCCCTCACCACCTTGCGGCAGCCGACGCGCCTGCTGGGGGAGGTGGCCCTTGGGGTGATGCTCCAGCGCGTGGCGCGACGCGACCTGCCGGCACGCGACACGCGCATCGCCTTCGAGCTGATCGTCCGCGAGTCGTGCGGCGCCACCGCGCGCCGCTGAGCGCGGCTATCTTTCGCCCATGCTTCCCGCCTCCGGCTCCCGCCCGCGCGCCAGCGCGCCGCCTCACGGCGGCGTGACCGAGGCGCGCACGGCGGCTGCGGACATCCTGGCCGACCTGCGAGGGGGCGACCTGCTCGACGCCGCCTTCGAGCGGCGGGTGGGGGCCCTGGACAATCGCGATCGGCGCTGGACGCAGGAACTGGTCTACGGCACCCTGCGCCGTCGCTCCGTGCTGGATGCGCGCCTCGCGCCGGCGGTACGCGGAGGGCTGGCCCGCCTCGACGCAGACCTCACCGACATCCTGCGGTTAGGGACGTACCAGCTCGCCGCCATGCGGTCGGTGCCGGCGTACGCCGCCATCGCGCAGAGCGTCGAGCTGGCCAAGCGCCGGCATGGCATCGGGGCGAGCAAGCTGGCCAACGCGGTGCTGCGCCGCCTGGACCGGGAGCGTGAGGACGAGCCGCCACCCCCAGCGTCCAGCGGCGACGCCATCGACGCGCTCGCCGTGTCGGAGTCGCACCCGCGGTGGATGGTGGCGCGGTACGTCGAGCGGTTCGGGCTGGAGTCGGCGCGCGCCCAGCGGGCGCGCAACAACACCCAGGCGCCCCAGGTCATCAGGCCAAGGGGCCTGGGGGGCGAGCAGCACGAGACGATGCTGCAGGATGCGGGGATCGCGGTGGACGACGCACCGTACCTCGACGACGGGCTCACGATCACGGGGAGCGTGTCGCTCCCGGACGTTGGGGCGTTCCGGCAGGGACTCTTCTTCGTGCAGGATCCCGCGGCCACTCTCGTCACGCGCTACGCGGCCCTCCCCCCCGGCCTCACGGTGATCGACCTGTGCGCGGCGCCGGGTGGCAAGACCTTCGAGCTGGCCCGCACCGCATCGTTGGTGCTGGCGTGCGACCGCTCGCCGGCGCGGCTGGAGCGGATGCGGGAGAACGTGCGCCGGCTCGAGGCGCGCCAGGTGGCGCTCGTGGCCGGCGATGCGCGCGATGCGGCGCTGGCCCCGGCCGACGCCGTCCTCGTCGACGCACCGTGCACCGGGACCGGGACCTTCCGCCGACACCCCGATGCGCGGTGGCGCCTGCGCATCTCCGACCTGGCCGTGAGCGCCGCGGCGCAGCGCGCCATCCTGCGCGGCGCGGCGGCGCTCGTGCGCCCGGGTGGCCTGCTCATCTACAGCACCTGCTCGCTGGAGCCGGAGGAGAACGAGGAACAGGTGCAGCAGTTCCTCGCCGCGCTCCAGGTCGGTCGGCTCGAGCACAACGTCGACGTGGTCCTCGAGGGCGGCTTCGCCAGCGGCGACTCGAACACCGAGGACGGCTTCGAGCGCCGCGGCACGATGGATCCCGATCACC
>CAZVDJ010000898.1:0-2000 GCA_964626245.1 uncultured Gemmatimonadaceae bacterium | reverse complement strand
GGGTGTGCCGCCAGCCAGCGCCAGTCGTCGTCGCTGAGCCCGTCGGTCTTGTTCAGCACCGACAGCGGGACGCGCGACTTGCCGATGTCGTGGAAGAGCGCCGCCAGCCCCAGGTCGTACAGCTGCAACTTGCTCAGCCCCAGGCGTCGCCCCAGCGCCACCGAGAAGATGCACACGTTGACCGAGTGCGTGAACGTGTACTCGTCGTAGTCGCGGATGGTGGTGAGCCCCACCAGCGACGTCTCCTCGTTGAGGATCTGGTCGACGATGGTCTGCACCACGCGCTTGATCTTCTTGATGTTCGGCGACGCGCCCATGCGCACCGAATTCATCACTTCCTTGGTCACCGCCACCGACTGCGAGTACGTGCGCTTGGCCGCCTCCTTGGCGCGCTGGCGGAAGTCGGTGTCGTCCTCGGTCACCAGCGGGGCGCCGAGCTCGAAGGCGTGCACGCCCGCTGCCGCGAGCTTTTCCGTGACCTCGAAGGCGGTGACGTCCTCGCCCAGCTTGCTCTGGCTCAACAGCAGCGACAGGAAGACGAGCCAGTCCCTGGGTTGCGCGTCGTCCGTCAGCCGCACGACGCCCACGCCGCACGCCCGCAGCACCGAGAGGATCTGCGAGAACGAGGCGTAGTTGTCCAGGTCCAGCCGCAGGCGCGTGGAGTTCACGAAGAGGAACTCGTTCGAGGCCCGCAGCTCCAGCTCGTGCTCGCGCTCCACCAGCTGGCGTGCCGACTCGGCCAGGTCGCTGAGCGCGTTGCGCACCGCCTCGTTCTCGGGCGGGTAGAGCCGGATCACGCGCATGGCGCCGTAGATGCTCACGATGAGCTGGCGGCCGGCGCGGCGCACGTACGAGTCGCCGGAGGCATCGCTGAGCGACACCTGGGCGCGCGCCCCGCCGGCGGGGGTGCGCCCCACGGCGCGCGGCGCGCCGGCGCTGGGCGTGCTGCGCGGTCCCGTCACGCCGGCCCCCCGCGCAGCGCGCGGTTCACGGCATTGCGCACGAGGATCTCCTTGTCCGTCGACGCCTTGCGCAGCGCATCGAGCGCGCCCTGCGTTCCCACGCGCCCCAGTGCCATCGCCGCGCACGCCCGCACCTCGGGATCCTCGCGCCGCCCCAGGAATCCCTTCCCGTTCAGCAGCCCGTCCAGCAGCGCCACGCCGGGCTCGCCGCACAGCATCCCGTACGCCTCGAACAACGCCATGCGCTCGGTGAGGTCCGCGTCGCCCACGCGCTTCCCCTTGATGGCCGACTCCAGGCGCGCGAGCGCCGGGCGGTGCGCGCGGGCCCCAAAGGCGCGCAGCGCCGCCACCCGCACGTCACGGGACGGATCGTCGATGGTGCGCTCCAGCTGCTGCAGTGCCCCCGGCGTCCCCACCTCGGCCAGCGCCTGCACCGCCGCCAGCCGCACGTCGCCGTCGGCCTGCCCCACCAGGCGCGCCAGCGCCGGCACCGCGGCCGCCGCCTTCATCGCCCCCGCGCGCCGCACCGCCTCCAGCGCCACCTCACGCTCGGGCGCGCCGATCAGGCGCACCAGCTCGGCGGTGTTGGCCGCCGCCAGGCGCTGCGCCGCGGCCTCGAGCTGCGAGCGCACCCGCGGGTTCTGCAGCCGCGAGAGCCAGGAAAAGATCGTCCCCAGCGCGCTCACCCTCAGCTGGTCGAACAGCTCGTTGAGCTCTCCCTGCTCGGCCAGCTCGGCACGCTCGTCCAGCGACTGCAGCAGCTGCGAGAGCGCCTCGGGTTCGCTCATGCGGTTGGGGAGCGTCAGCAACGTCTCGCGCTGCGCGGGCGTCAGGTCGCGCGCGCGATTCGCGGCCACGCTCACCTCCCGCAGCAGCAACGCCACCGTGCGCAACTGGCCCACCGTGAGCAGGTGCACCAGCAGGTTGTCCAGCACCCCCACGATCTCGTCGCGGATGGCCGGGTCGGCCTGCACCTCGTACACGTCCAGCAGGATCGCCACCACGTTGCCGCGCAGGTCGGAGGCGTACTCCGACGCC
>CAZVDJ010000897.1:0-2002 GCA_964626245.1 uncultured Gemmatimonadaceae bacterium | reverse complement strand
TTCTTCTTCGGCGCGGCCGAGACGTTCAAGGACACGGTGGGCCAGGTGGCGCGCCGCCCGAAGGTCCTGGTGATCCGGATGCGCAACGTCTCCATGCTCGACGCCACGGGGCTGCGCGCGCTGCGCGACGTGGTGCGCCGCAGCCGCGGCGAGGGGACGCTCGTGCTGCTGGCGGAGATCCACGCGCAGCCACTCGCGGTACTGGAGCGCTCGCCGCTACGCGACGAGCTGGGCGGGGAGGCCATCTTCCACACGCTCGAGGACGCGCTCGACCACGCGAGCGAGGCCCTGGCGTCGGCGGCGGGACAGCCGCGATAGGCGCCCGGCGTTAGGCGCCCGGCGGGAGCGCGCGGCGAATGTCGCGCTGCCCGTTGACCACGCCCACCCCCACGCTCAGCCCGAAGGCGAGCGCCGTCCCCCCGCCCACCAGCGGCAGGAGCGCGACGATGGGCGACGCCAGCATGGCCGCCCCGAGCCCGGCGACGACGGGTGCGATGGGAGACTGCGCGAGGTCGACGTAGCGCAGTCGCTCGCGCACAAAGGCCCGTGCCTGTGAATAGCCGATCGCGACGACCGCGATGCTGGCCACAAGTCCAAGGAGTTCAAACATGGCGATGATCCGGGAAGGGCGATCGTTGGGGTGCGTCAGTCCGTACGACGCCCGGCGCGGGAGGTTTCGCGGGCGGGAACGGCCGCACGACGGTAGCTTCCCACGCCTCTCACCACCATCCGCCAACCGCCTCGCATGCGCGCTGCCGTCATTTCCCGCTTTGGCCCTCCCGAGGTGCTGGAGGTTCGCGAGGTCCCCACGCCGGTCCCGGGCCCGCACGACGTCCTGGTGCGGGTGCACGCGACGGCGGTGAACCGGGCCGACCTCCTGCAGCGCATCGGGCGGTACCCTGCCCCTCCGGGATGGCCCGATGACATTCCGGGGCTGGAGTTTGCCGGCGAGGTGGCCGCCACCGGGAGCGACGCGAGGCACTGGCGCCCGCGCGATCGGGTCTTCGGACTGGCGGGGGGCGGCACGTACGCGGAGTACGTGGTGGTCCACGAGGCCACGCTCGCCCGCATTCCCGACACGCTCACCTGGCACGAGGCGGCGGCCATCCCCGAGGCCTTCATCACGGCGTACGACGCGCTGGTCACGCAGGGGCGCCTCGCCGCCGGCGAGCGCGTCCTGGTGCACGCGGTGGCGAGCGGCGTAGGCCTTGCCGCGGTGCAGGTGGCGCGCGCGTGGGGGGCGCAGGTCTTCGGCACCACGCGCACCAGCGACAAGCTGGCACCCGCCGAGTCGTTAGGCATGGAGGCGGGCATCGCCCTGGCCGGGGGGGTGGAGCCGCTGGCCGAGGCGGTGGCGCGATGGAGTGGAGGGCGCGGCGTGGACGTGGTCGTCGACCTGGTGGGCGGGCCATATGTGGCGGCGAGCGTGAATGCCGCCGCGCCGCGCGCGCGCCTCCTCCTGGTCGGAGCGGTCGCCGGCTCGCAGGCGCAACTCGACATCCGGCAGGTCCTGGGCAAGCGGCTGACCCTGCAAGGGACGGTGATGCGCGCCCGTCCCCTCCCCGAGCGCATCGCCGTGGCCGACGCCTTCGCGCGCGACGTGGTGCCACGCGTGGCCGACGGCACCCTGCGCCCGACGATCGACGCCGTCTTTCCGCTCGACCAGTCGGCGGACGCGCACGCCCGGGTGGAATCGAACGCCTCCGTGGGCAAGGTCGTGATCGAACTGCCGGCGCACTGAGGTCGGCCGAATCGGACAAGGACGAGGCGGCCTCTTGCGCGCGAGCTTGTGGGTTTTTATGCATTCACCATGCATAAGACTGCTCGACGCCGCCCTGCAGCTCCCAAGTCGCCGCGCCCGCATCTCAGCGCGACGCACATGGTGCGCGGAGCGACGGCCTCCGACGCGGCCGACATCCACCCGCTGGTATCGGCGCACGTCCACGACGGGACGCTCCTCCCTCGATCAGCCGAGGAGATCGTCGCGGCGGTGGAGGACTAC
>CAZVDJ010000896.1:0-2003 GCA_964626245.1 uncultured Gemmatimonadaceae bacterium | reverse complement strand
GACGATGCAGAAGTTGCGGATATGCTGGAGATTCACGATGCCGCACGAACGGGGGACGACCATGCCGCGCCTCGCGACCCGGGTCGCATCGGCGCTGCCGGAAAGCCTCGAAGTATAACCGCCCCGCCTACCAGACGCGGACGGGGGAGCCTGTGGGCTCCCCCGTCCGCTCATGCGCTCGCGTCGCGCCGGCCACTCCCGCGGGGAGGGGGCGCCGTGCGGTCCGTCACCCCGGCTTGCGCTCGCCCGATGAGGATGAGCCCGAGGCGGGCGGGGCGACCGGCGCCTGCGTCTGCACAGGCGGCGAACTCGTCGCTGGCGCGTGGATCTGGCCACCGGACTGCGTAGACGGTCCGGGGCCGCCAGCGCCACCGAGCGGCGGAGAATAGCTCCCGCCGTTGAAGCGCGGACCGTCGAAGCGCGTCGGCATCGGATCGTACCGGGGCGTGTCGAACGAGTTGCGCACGTTGGGCGACGGCGTGTCGAAGCGCGGACCAAAGGTGCGCGTCGGCCGATCGTACCGCGGCGGCATGTCGCGGTTGTTCCGCTCGGACACAAAGGTGGGGCGATCGCTGCGGAAGTCGCCGCTCCCGCCATTCTCCGAGCCGCGCGAGCGCGGGTTGCGCGGCATGCGTCCTTCGCCGAAGTCGCTCCCGCGCGTGTCGCCCGTCACCTGACGGGGCGGTCGTACCCACTCGACGCCACTTCCGCCTCCCCCCACGGCCACCGGAGACATCCGGTCACGGCTGGGACGAATGTCGCCCCCCGGGTCACGGTCCCGCCCCTGGCCAATGGTCACCGGCGAGCGTCGCAGGGCGCGATCGGGAATCGAGTACGACTTGTCGGACGGATCGTCCGCCAGCACGATCGGACGGCGCGGGCCCTCCGTCACGGTCTGCTGGCGTCGAAGCGCATCGGGCGGAAGCGCATCCGAGGTGCGTTCCAGCGGAATCACGCCGACGGTGTCCGGGCGTCCTCCGCCCACGCTGTCCGGAACCCACGGACCGATGCGAACCGAGTCTCCGCCAACTGGCCCGGCGGGAGGGACTGGTCCCCCGGACTGCGGACCGCGCGGGAAGAAGCACAGGGGACCCATCGCTCCCCAGCCCAGCAGGTCGTAGCCCCAGGGCGTGTTGAAGTAGCCGAGCCCGTTGCAGAGGGCGTTGAAGTTGGCGCAGTTCCCGCCCCAACCCAATCCGCCGGCCCCGCCGTAGAACAATTCGTCGTCCCAGCGTTCCTGCAGCCCCCGGCGGTACTGGCCGTTGAAGCCGTTGCAGAAGTTCGAGAAGCCCACCGACGACAGGTAGTACGGTGCGTCGACGTTGTAGTAGTCGACCGCATAGTCGAACGGCGTGTTCTGCTCGTACGTCACCATCGCGGCGAAGCGCGTGACCACGCGGTGCGGGTCGCCGATGTAGACGCGCGTCGGGCGCCCGACGTAGGTCCCGGTCACGTAGCGATCGAAGTCGCGGAGCCCCAGCCGTGAAAGGTCGAACGGATCGTAGGAGGCGATGGCGAAGACGAAGCCGCCGCCCATGCGGTCCGTGGCGTAGAACGACGACCCGCCGCGCCGTCCGCGAATCGGGATGTCCTCGCCACCCTTGACCTCTGCGCTCCGCGTGCGGCTGGCGGGGTAGAGCACCGTCAGGTGGCCGTTGGCATCGACGCGCGCGACCACGACGTAGGCGTCGTCACTCGCGTTGAACCAGACGCGTACCGGCTGACCGTACGAGAAGGTGCGCGCCCCCTCGATCCAGAGCCGCACCGTCGGCGCTTCCTCGGTGGTGTCCGCCGCGACGCCACGGTCGTTCCAGCGCACCGTCTGCGCGCGCGCCTCGACACCCAACCCGATTGAAAGGGCCAGCGCCGACAACGCCATCCCCGACATCACACGTGCTCGCATGCCTCACCTCTCCAGTCGGACGGAAGGGCGTGTCCCGAGGGTGCGCGGCTCGCCCCAGATCCTCCGCGCTCCAACCTAACGCTCTGAGCCACCTGCGCCA
>CAZVDJ010000895.1:0-2009 GCA_964626245.1 uncultured Gemmatimonadaceae bacterium | reverse complement strand
ACGCCCGCGCGGGGCGCTCCGGCTCCTCCCAACGTGGCGCAGCGGCGCGCCGACAGCACGCGCGCGGCGGCGCTGGCCGCGACGCGCCAGGCGGTGGAGGTCACCCGCGGCCGCGCCGGGCGGCGCGGCGACACGGTCCTGTATCGCGTACACGCCGGTGCCATCCGGCGGGGCGGCCGCACGCGCATTCCCCCCGACGGCGCGGTGCTCAGCGCCACCGGCGACTCGGCGATCGCCTTCGTGCGCGGAGTGGCGCGGCGCGGCGGCGTCGTGCGGCTGGTGGCGGGGATGGGCGACCCGCCCTTCACGCCGCAGGCGTCGGTGGGGGGATGGCCGCGCGTGGTGCAGGACGGCGCGAACGTGGGGGCCCGTGCCGATTCGCTGGAAGGGACCTTCCCCCGCTTCTCGTCGGCGCGTCACCCGCGCAGCGCCATCGCCCTCACCCGCGACTCCTCCGCATTGCTGCTGGTGGTCGTCGACGGACGGCGCCCATGGAGCGTGGGGATGTCGCTCGTCGAGCTGGGCGATGCCCTGCTGTCGTTAGGTGCGCGTGAGGGGATGAACCTCGACGGCGGCGGATCGAGCGCGCTCTGGGTGCGAGGCGAGGTCGTGAACTTCCCGTCCGACCCCACCGGCGAGCGCACGGTGGGGAATGCACTGGTGATCCGGGAGCGCCGGCCGTGAGCACCACGGGAGGCGCCGGCTTCCACGATCACTTCTCGCGGCAGGCGGCGCAGTACGCCGTCTATCGTCCCGGCTATCCGCCCGAGTTGATCGCATCGCTCGCGCGCCTGGCACCGGCGCGCGATTGCTGCTGGGATGTGGGGACGGGCAACGGCCAGGCCGCGGTGATGCTGGCCGCGCACTTCGCGCGCGTGATCGCCACCGACGCCAGCGAGCGCCAGCTGTCGCACGCCACGCCGCATCCACGGGTGACGTACCTGGCGGCCCCCGCGGAGCAGGCGCCGCTCCCCGATCACTCGGTGTCGCTGGTGACGGTGGCGCAGGCGCTCCACTGGTTCGACCACCCGGCCTTCTACCGCGAGGTGCAACGTGTCGCGGTGCCGGGCGCCGTGTTGGCTGCGTGGAGCTACGGCCTGTTGCGCGTGGACGCGGCGGTGGACGCCGAGATCCAGTGGTTCTACGAGGTGCGGATCGGGCGCTTCTGGCCCCCGGAGCGGCGACACGTGGAGACGGGCTACACCACGATCGACTTCCCCTTCCCGCGCCTCGAGGTGGCGGCGCCGCCGCTCGAGGTGCTGCTCGACCGCGCCGCCGTGCTGGGCCTGGTCGGGACGTGGTCGGCCGTGGCGGGGGCGCGCGCCGCCGAGGCCGGCGATCCGCTGGACGAACTCGCGGCCCGGCTGGCGGTCGCGTGGCCGCACGGCGAGCCGCGCACGGTCCGATGGCCGCTCGCGCTGCTGGTGGGGCGCGTGGGTGAGGCCGGTCCCGCCGAAGGCGCCTCCGCGGAGCCGCGTTAGGCCGAGCGGGCGGCGTCGCGCGTGGCCACCGTCACCGGCTCCACGTGCACGGGAAAATTGACCGAGCGCGCCACGTAGCAGAGGGCATGCGCCCGCTCGTGCAGCTGGAGAACGAGCGCGTGATCCGGGTCGCCGCGAAAGGTGCAGCGCGGGCGGAGCACGGCCGCGGTGAATTGCCCGCCCTCGCGTGGCGTCTCCTCCATGGTCCCCTCGGGCGCGTCCTCGTAGGCCTCGAGAATGAGCCCCGCGTCGGCGCACAGATGCAGGAACCAGAGCATGTGGCACGCCGACAGCGCCCCCACCAGCAGCTCCTCGGGGTTGTAGCGCGTGGCGTCGCCGCGAAAGACGACGTCCGAGGATCCCGGGATCACCGGCCGCCCCGGGACGGCCAGCTCATGCGCGCGCGAGTACGCCTGATACCCCGACGTGCCGGTGCCGAGGTTGCCGGTCCAGCGCATGGAGATGGTGTAGCGGTGGGTGGGCATGAGGAGGGCGGAAGACGAGAAGACGAGAAGACGAGGGGCTAAC
>CAZVDJ010000894.1:0-2014 GCA_964626245.1 uncultured Gemmatimonadaceae bacterium | reverse complement strand
TCGCGCCATCCGGCCGCCTGCCCGCGCAGCGGGTTCGGACGTCAGGCGAGGAGCGCGACCACGCTGGCACGCGCGGCGGCCAGGCCGGCGCCTAACGAGCTGGAGGGGCCAAGGTCATCCTCGAGCAGCAGCGTGTACTTCACCGTTGGCGCCAGGTCGCTGCCCAGCGCCGTCACGAGGTCCAGCCACACGTTGTACGCGCCGCGGGTGCGTGTGGGGGTGCTGTTCACCTCCCCGTTGTTCACGGCGGCAAAGGCCCCGCAATTCACCAGGCGATCCCCGGGGTCCAGGTAGACCGTGCCATTGATCACCTGGCACCCCTCGGACCAGCTCTTGATGTCAGCCGTCATTCCCTTGCCACCCCAGTGGATGTTGATGCTGGCATTGGCCTCGAGCCCGCGCGCCAGGGCACCGTCATCGACCCGGCCATCGCGTCCGGAACGCACCACGAGGACGCCCGGGCCAAGAGGACGGAGCGCCAGGTACTTCCGCTGGTGCCAGCCGAAGTGATAGTCGTGCTGGCCGTGCACGAGGAACGGGCGCCCCAGGGGGTGTGCCGAGGCACCGGGTTCGGTGGAGCCCTGGAACTTGAAGGTGAGCCCCTTGATGAGCAGGACGAAGACGTCGTCGAACTTGCCGCTTGCCTCGTGTCGACGAATGCCCACGAGGTGGATGTGCCGCGGGGAGAAGTCCCAGTCGGCGACCTTGCGCGTGTCGGCGGGCGCGTTCCACGCGTTCACCAGCTGCAACTCGCGTGTGGGCGCCGCCGCGTAGCGATCGCGCACCTGCGCGAGCAGCGCGAGCCACTCCCCATACTCGCCGCTGGGCGCCGCGCCCGCCGCCCACTGGCCGATGGCTGGGGCCCAGGTGGTCGACACCCCGCCCTCGAGCCATCGTTGCAGGTGACGCTGCGTGCCCGGGCCGAACCGACCATCCGGCAGGCAGTCGTGCCCTTCCACCGAACGGACGTACTCCTGGAAGAGGCGGATGGCCGACTGGGTGCGATACCCGCAGATCCCATCCACCGAGCCCCCGGGGAAGAAGCCCAGCCGTTTGAGGGCGTCCTGGACAGCGCGACCGTCATCGGCTGGCCGGCGGGCGGCGTGTAGGGGGCAAACGCCAGCCGATCGATGCCGGGGGCGATGTCGCCGATCGCGACGCGCGTGAGGGATTGCAGCTGTCGGAGGTAGGCGGTGCGCGCCGCCTCGGAGATCCCGGCGTCGAACGAACCAAGGGTGATCATGGCACGGGGCCCCCGCAGGGTGGGTGACGTGACGCCAACGGCTCCCTCCCGAGCTTCATCGCACGAGCGCCCGCACCGACTCGAGCAGCTCGTTCGCGCTGAACGGCTTCTCCAGGAAGTGCGCGCGCCCGGCCAGCGTCTCCTCCAGCCGGTGGTCGCCGGGATAACCCGAGACCACGAGCACCGGAAGGTCGGGAAGCAGCGCGCGGGCGTCGGAGATGAGGGCGATGCCGCCCCCCTCCGGCATCACGAGGTCCGTCACCATGGCATCGATGCCGTAGCCGCGCAAGCGACAGTCCGTGATGCGCTCGAGCGCCAGGCGCGGCGACGACGCCTCGAGCACCTGGTAGCCCCCGAGCCGCAACAATCGGCTCGTCGCGGCCAGGACCGCGGGATCGTCCTCCACCACGAGCAGTGTGCCGCGTCCCGACGACTCCAGCGGCGCCGTGCGCTCGACGCCCTCGAGCGGGACCGGCTCGCGCACGCGTGGTACGGCGATGGCCACCGTCGTCCCTGCTCCCGGCCGGCTGCTGATCCAGATCGCCCCCTTGGCCTGCGTGACGATCCCGTACGCGGTCGAGAGCCCCAGCCCAGTTCCCCGCCCTTCGTCCTTCGTGGTGAAGAAGGGCTCGAAGGCGCGCTCGCGCACTGCGTCGTCCATCCCCACCCCCGAATCACGCACGAAGAGCAGCGCATGCGGCGCGTCGAAGACGGCGGCCGCAGGTGCCGACGGCGCCCGGGTGCCCCCGGGGCGTGTGTCGGTGCTGATGG
>CAZVDJ010000893.1:0-2015 GCA_964626245.1 uncultured Gemmatimonadaceae bacterium | reverse complement strand
GGGGGGGGGCCTGGGCGGGGGCGATTTCGAGGTGCCCCTTTTTGTGGGAGAGGTTTTGGTGGGGGGGGGGATTGAGGGCCGGGGGGGGGGGAGGGGGGGGAAGGGACGGGCGAGGCGGGAAGGCGCTAACCGAGCATGGCGCTGATCCCCTCGGCGGCCGCGCCGGGATCGGCGCGCAGGGCGAAGTGCGTGGGGGCCAGGTGGCCGGGGGTCCCGTGCACGCGGCCATCCTCGCCTAACGAAATCACCCCGGCCGCCAGCTGCTGCACCACGCGCGGGTACAGGGCGTGCTCCACCGCCAGCACGCGACGGGCGAGCGAGTCGGCGGTGTCGTACGGGAAGACGGGGACGGGCCACTGCGCGATGATGGGGCCGCGGTCGTACTCCTCGTCCACGAAGTGCACCGTCGCGCCGCTCACGCGTGCGCCGCGCGCGATGACCGCCTCGTGCACGTGATGCCCGTACATCCCGGTGCCACCAAAGGCGGGAAGCAGCGCGGGGTGGATGTTCACGATGCGGCCGCGGAACGAGCGCGTCACCTCGGGCGGCACCAGCCGCAGGTAGCCCGCCAGGACCACCAGGTCGGTGGCGTGTCGGGTGAGGAGCGCCAGCAGCCCGCTGGTCCGCTGCTCGCGGTCGAGCGCCACGGCCGCAATGCCATGGCTGCGCGCGCGTGCCAGCGCCCCGGCGTCGGCACGGTCGCTGGCCACCACCGCAACGTCGCCGGGGCGGTTGCCACCGAGCGAGGTCAGGTGCTGGAGAAGGGCCAGGAGGTTGGAGCCGCCGCCCGAGGCGAGGACCGCGATCTGCTTGCGCATGGCGCCGCATTGTACCGTGGCGGCGCGTGCGGATAAAGGGCGAATCCCCCGAGTTGCGGGCGGGGTGCGTCCTACTCGCCCAGGAGCGCCATCCAGTCGCGCACCGCCTCGTCGAGCGTGGTGCGCACCTGCGCGTGCGCGCGTGCCCAGTGCACCTCGTTGGGCGGGGTGACGGCGGACGGGACGAGGATCCCGGTGCCGCCCAGCGCGAGCGACGGCTCCACGTCGCGGCGACGATCGCCGATGTAGAGCGAGCGGGCGAGGTCGATGCGATGCTCGCGCCCCGCGCGCACGTACATCCCGGTGGCCGGCTTGCGACAGTCGCACGTACCGGAGACGCTGGGGTGGTGCGGGCAGTGGTACGTCGCGTCGATGCGCGCTCCCAGCTCGGCGAGCGCCTCGATGACCCGGCGTCGCGTGGCCTCGTACTGTGCCTCGGTCAGCAGCCCCTGGGCGATGCCGCTCTGGTTGGTGACGACGACCGCGAGCAGGTCGCGCGCATTGAGGGCGATGATCGGCTCCGCCACGTTGGGGAGGAGACGCACGCCGTCGGGATCGGCCAGGTAGTGCGCGTCCTCGATGAGCGTTCCATCGCGATCGAGGAAGGCGGCTGGTCGTGGCGTCATCGCGCGCCGTCAGTCATGGCGATGGCGCCCGGCGCTCCGCGGCTGTCCGCTGCCCTGGCCGCGGCACTCACCGTCGCACTGGCGGCGGCCATCACCGCCGCCTGCAGCGCGACATCCTGCGACGGGACGAGCGACCGAAGGTCGAGCCAGAGCCGATCGCGCTCGATGCGTCCCACCACGGCCGGGTCTCCGGCGCGCAAGGCACGATCCATCGCCGCGGCGGGGCCGCCGAGCACGATGGCCGAGGAGGGGATGCGCGCCGTGGGAAAGGCCCCGCCCCCGACGGTGGCCTCGCAATCGGCCACCTCGCACGCCACCCCAGCGGTGCGCAGCGACTCGCCTAACGACTCGGCGCGCGCCCGCACCGTGCCCGGCGGGGCCGTGAGCATCGCCAGCGCAGGGAGCACCCGAACCGCGACTTCCGGTTCGCGGTACTGCACCAGGGTGGCCTCCAGCGCGGCCAGCGTGAGCTTGTCCACGCGCAGCGCCCGGCAGAGCGGATTGCGCCGGCAGGCCTCGATCGCGTCGCGGCGTCCGACGAGGATCCCGGCCTGCGGGCCGCCGAGCAGCT
>CAZVDJ010000892.1:0-2029 GCA_964626245.1 uncultured Gemmatimonadaceae bacterium | reverse complement strand
CGCGATCCGGCCGGGAGTGCCTGCAGCGCCTCGGCATCATCCAGCTCGCCATCCGTATACAGCACCAGGGGGCGTCCGGCCGCCATGGCGCGCTCCGCCGCGGCCCGCGCGCGCGAGGCGAGGTCAGCGGGACGCTGCGAGTCACCCGCCAGCCGCAAGGAATCACCAAGCAGGTACAGCGAATCGCCCGCCGCCTCGCGCGCCGCCCGCGCCGCCGCGGCAAACGCCGTCGTGTCGCGACCGCGGCTCCAGGAGGACGACACGTCCAGCGCCACCAACGGGGGCGGCACGCGCCTCGCTCCGATCGCGACATTGAGCACCAGCGCCACCAGGCTGGTCACGGCTACGGCGCGCAGCAACGCGGGGAGGAGCTTTCCGTCGGCGCGGGCGCGCAGGTAGGCGGCCAGCGCACCGGCGGCGCCGGCGGCGAGGGCAGTGAGCCAGGCGATCATGCGGAGAATCTACGCGCGGGTCGTTGGAACCGCGCCGCGCGCGCTAGTTGGAGTCGGCAACCTGCGTGGTCGCCTGTTGCAGCAGGGCGCGGAAGGTATCGCGCGCGCGCTCGAATTCCGGTAGTTCGGCGGCGGCGAGTGGCGCACCACCCGTGTTGGCCAGCGCCATTCGCGGGTTGCGCTGTACGCCGTCCACCAGCACCTCGAAGTGGAGGTGTGGGGCGGTGGCCAATCCCGTCATGCCGACGTAGCCGATCGTCTGCCCGATGCCCACGCGCGTGCCGCGCCGCACCGCGGAGGCGAAGCCGCGCAGGTGGCCGTAGCGCGACACGAAGCCGTTGGGGTGCCGCACGTCGACCACGTTGCCATACCCGCTCACGCGCCCCGCTCGCACCACCACGCCGTCGCCGATGCTGCGCACGGGCGTCCCGGACGACGCCGAATAGTCGGTGCCGCGGTGGGCCCGCCAGACGCCCAGGATCGGATGCTTGCGCATCCCGAAGACCGAGGAGATGCGGCGGAACTCGAGGGGGGCGCGCAGGAACATCGACCGGAGAGACTTGCCCGTCTGGTCGAAGTAGCGCCCGCGCCCATCGGCATCCTCGAAGCGGATGGCCTCCGTGAGCGACGACGGCGTGGCATGGCTCGCCGCCAGCACCCGGCCAACGCGCACCGCACCCTGTGGCCCGCGCTCGCGCTCGAACAGGACGCGGAACGCGTCGCCCGGCTGCAGGTCGCGGCTCATGTCGAGCCGGTACTCGTAGATGTCGGCGACGTTCCACGCCAGCTCGGCGCGCGCCCGTGAGGGGAGCTGCGTGGCCCCCTCGTCGAACGCGTCATAGAGCGTGCGTGCGATGGTCCCTTCCACCACCATGGTGTCGGTGACCCACGGCAATCGTTCTTCGCGCCCCACCCAGCCACTGTCGGTGCGCGTCAGGTGCAGCAGTCGGTCGATGGCCAACTGGAAGACGATGCGCGACGGCGAGCTTCCCTCGTGACTGCCGAGCGTGACGCGCATCCCGGCCGGAAGCCGCCTGGGATCGAGCATGGAGGCAGCGCTCACCGCGCGCGTCGCCTCCTCGACCGACAGCCCCGAGCGCGAGAGGAGACCGCTCAGCGTTTCGCCTCGTCCCAGCGAGTCGATGCGTTCGCGCCAGGTTGGAGTTCGCTGACCATTGATCACGACTCCGGGTCGGCGGTCAGGGATTGGACGCATGACGGCGATGGCGCCCCATGCCAGGAGCGCCACCGCCGAGTATACGCCGATCCGTGCGCGCCAACTGCTCAATCCATCTGTCTCCGGATGAACGTGGGGATGTCCAGGTCGCCCAGGTCACCCTGTGGCGCCGCCGGACGAACGACCCGCCGCGCGGCGTCATTCGCCTGCGCCGGACGGGGCGCCTGACCACCGGGAACGGTACGCATCGATTGCGCTGGACGTTGGGTGATCGGGATGACATTCGGCGTGGCCGCTACCGCGTGCGGCGGCACCGCTGCCGCCCCCCCTGCCCCGCCCGCCGCCCGCGCCATCCCACGATCGGCCCCCCTCCGAGGTAACGCCCTCGGGCTGGTTAACG
>CAZVDJ010000891.1:0-2034 GCA_964626245.1 uncultured Gemmatimonadaceae bacterium | reverse complement strand
GTGGTGCGCCTGAAGCGCACGAAGCAGGTGATGAAGGCCGCGCGCGGCTACTTCGGTGCGCGGAGCAAGCTGTGGCGCCCGGCCAAGGAGTCGGTGGAGCGTGGCTGGCGCTACGCGTACCGCGATCGGCGCAACAAGAAGCGCGACTTCCGGCGCCTGTGGATCGTGCGCATCAACGCGGCGGCCCACCTGAACGGGATGAACTACAGCACGTTCATGAACGGGCTGAGCAAGGCGGGGATCGAGGTGGACCGGAAGATCCTGGCCGACCTGGCCGTGCACGACGAGGCGGCGTTTACCGCGCTGGCCGAGAAGGCGCGCGCGGCGCTGGTGGCTGCCTAACGGCGGCCGCCCAGGTGACCGGGGCGGGGCGACCCGCACTGGCCTGGCTGGACTCTCCGGCGGCAGCGCGACCCTCGGTCGGCTGCCGCCGGTTTGCGTTGCGGCGCGGCGGCGACGGAAGGACGGGGGGCCCCCCCCGACGAGAATCTCGCCCGGAGCCCCGCGGCTTCCCGCATCCTTTCTCGGCCGAGTGTACCAATTCATTTCGCTACACTTCACTCGCGTCCCCGTCCCCGTCCCACCTCCAGGTCCGTCCCCAGCCTCCGTCCCCGGGTCCGTCCCTAGCCTCCGTCCCCAGGTCCGTCCCCAGCCTCCGTCCCCAGGTCCGTCCCTGGCCTCCGTCCCCACCGACCCCACCGACTTCCGTTTGCTGCCCGTGACTCTCATCGAATTCCAGGACGCCTGCGCCGCGCTGCGCGAGGAGGCGCCCGTGCGGATCGCCGCCATCGACTCGCTCGACGCCTGGGCGGAGCTGCGCAATGCGCTCGTCGGCCGCAAGGCGGGGCGCGTGACGGAGCTCATGGCGCGCCTGCCGCAGCTGGACAAGGAGGCGCGCCGTGAGGCGGGCGCCGCCGTGAACGCGCTCAAGCTGTCCATCGAAGCGGCGCTCGACGCGCGCAAGGCGGAGTTGGAGTCGGCGCGGCCAGCCGGGCCGCAACTCGACCTCACCATGCCCGGACGCGCCGCGTGGCGCGGCGCGGTGCACCCGGTGTCGCTCGTGATCGACGAGATCTGCGACATCTTCCGGGCACTGGGCTTCACCGTCGCACTGGGGCCGGAGGCGGAGTCGCCCTGGTACAACTTCACGGCGCTCAACTTCCCCGACGACCACCCCGCCATGGACATGCACGACACGTTGTACCTGGCGGATGGCGGCGTGCTGCGCACGCACACCTCGCCGGTGCAGGTGCGCACGCTGCAGTCCTACGCCCCGCCGGTGCGCGTCCTCGCACCCGGCAACGTCTACCGTCGGGATTTCTTCGACGCGACGCACGCCCCCGCCTTCGCGCAGCTCGAGGGGCTCGCCATCGACGAGGGGATCACCTTCGCCGACCTCAAGGCGACGCTCGCGCATTTCGCGCGCGCCTTCTATGGCGAGCGCACTCCAACGCGCCTCGTGCCGTCGTACTTCCCCTTCACCGAACCCTCCGGGCAGATGGAGGTCTACTTCGACGTGGGGGACGGACGGGGGGCGCGCTGGATCGAGATCATGGGCTGCGGCCTGGTGCACCCGGCGGTGCTCGAGGCGGCGGGGCTCGACGCGGAGCGCTTCTCGGGCTGGGCCTTCGGGATGGGCCCGGGACGCATCGCCATGTCGCGCTACGGCGTCACCGACATCCGCCTGCTCTACGACTCCGATGTTCGCTTCCTCGAACAGTTCGCCTGACCGGCCCTGATGCTCATCTCGCACGACTGGCTGCGGAGCTTTGTCCCGCACGCCCTGGATCCCGAAGCGCTACGCGCGCTGCTCACCGCCCACGTGGCCACCGTGGACGGGATGCAGCGGCTGCGCGCCGACCTGGCGAGCATCGTGGTGGCGCGCGTCGTCACCGCGGGGCGGCACCCCAACTCCGACCACCTCTGGGTGACCAGGGTCGACGACGGCAGCGGCGAGCTGCTCGACGTCGTTTGCGGCGCGCCGAACGTGACCGAAGGGGCGCTCTATCCGTTCGCGCGCGTGGGAACGGTCAT
>CAZVDJ010000890.1:0-2037 GCA_964626245.1 uncultured Gemmatimonadaceae bacterium | reverse complement strand
CGGGCACACGGTGCACATCGGCGACGACTCGTTCGTGCTGCACCAGATCCCCTCGGGGATCCTGCACTCTGGCGTTCGCTGTGCCATCGGCAACGGGGTCGTCCTCGATCCGGAGACGCTCTTTACCGAGATCGACGAACTGGTCCGCGACGGGATCGACGTGGAGGGACGACTCTACGTCTCCGACCGCGCGCACCTCGTGATGCCGTACCACAAGCTGGTGGACGCGGAGAGCGCGGCGTCCAAGGCGATCGGGACGACCGGGCGCGGCATCGGGCCGTGCTACGAGGACAAGGCGGGGCGCCGCGGCGTGCGCGTGGTCGATCTCAAGCACATGGACCGCCTCCGCCCGCTGGTGGAGCGGGGCGTGGAAACGGCCAACATGCGCCTGGAGCGCAACGGTTCCGCCCGGCGCGCGTCGGTGGACGAGACGATGGAACGGCTGGGCGCGCTCGCGCCGCGCCTCACCGCGCTGTCGGAGGACCTGGGGCTGGTGATGCACCGCGCGGTGAAGTCGGGGGCGGCGATCCTGCTGGAAGGGGCACAGGGGTCGCTCCTGGACGTGGACCACGGGACGTATCCGTTCGTGACGTCGAGCAACACGACGGTGGGCGGCGCATCCACCGGGGCGGGAATTGCCCCCACCGCGCTGCACGCGGCGTTAGGCGTGGTGAAGGCGTACACCACCCGCGTGGGCAACGGCCCGCTCCCCACCGAGTTCGAGGAGCCGCTCGCCTCGCAGGTGCGCACGCTGGGCAACGAGTTCGGCGCCACCACCGGGCGCCCGCGCCGCTGCGGATGGTTTGACGCCGTCGTCGTACGCTACGCGGTGCGCGTGAACGGGCTCACCGGGCTGGCCGTCACCAAGCTCGACGTGCTGGATACGCTGGAGACGCTGGAGCTGTGCACGGGCTACCGGGTGGGCGAGACGGTGTACGAGGAGTTTCCCGCCGACATCTCGGTCCTGGACCACATCGAGCCGGTGTACGAACGATTCGCGGGGTGGAAGCGCTCCACCGCCGACGCCCGGTCGCTGGCCGACCTGCCGTCCGAGGCGCGCGCCTACCTGGACCGCATCCAGGCGTTGGTCGACTGTCCCATCCGGTTCGTCTCGGTGGGCACCCGGCGGGACCAGATCATCGATACCGCGCTCGAGGCGCACTGACGCATGCCCGGGAGCAGCGCGGTGGCGCGCGAGGCCGACGTCGTGGTGGTGGGGGCGGGACCGTGCGGGCTGGCTGCGGCGATCTCCCTGGAAAAGGCGGGCTACCGCACGCTGGTGCTCGACGCCGACTGCGTGGTGAGCTCCATCACGCAGTACCCCACCTACGCCTCCTTCTTCTCCACCGCCGAGAAGTTGTCGTTAGGTGGACTGCCGTTCGTGATCGCCGAGGCCAAGCCGAGCCGGCGCGACGCGCTGGCGTATTACCGCGCGGTCGTGCGCCACTTCGCCCTGACCGTGCGGCAGTACGAGCGGGTCGAGGCGATTGCCCCCGTCCCGGGCGGCTTCACGCTCCGCACGCGAACACGCGGCGGCGCCGAGCGCGCGCTGGCCTGTCGCGCCGTGGTCGTGGCGACGGGCTACTGGGGATCGCCCAATCGGCTGGACGTGCCGGGCGAGGAGCTTCCGCACGTCACGCACACCTACCGGGAAGGGCACGCGGCCTTCCAGCAGCGGGCGATCGTCGTTGGAGGGGGCAACTCGGCGGCCGAGGCGGCGCTCGACCTGTGGCGGGCCGGTGCCCAGGTCACGCTCCTCCACTTCGGCCCCACCTTCGACAAGAAGATCAAGCCGTGGATTCTCCCCGACCTGACCAACCGCATGGCAGACGGCGTGATCTCCGCCCGGTGGAACACGCGCATCACCGCCATCCGTGGTGACGTGGTGGAGGTGGTGGATGTGGACGGCGATCGCGATACGCTCCCGGCCGACCAGGTCTACCTCCTCACCGGCTTCGCGCCTAACGTCACGCTCCTGCGCGAGGCGGGCGTCCCCATCGATCCGGTGACGGGGATCCCGCACCACGATCCCGCGAC
>CAZVDJ010000889.1:0-2040 GCA_964626245.1 uncultured Gemmatimonadaceae bacterium | reverse complement strand
GGCGAGGGGCCGCGCGGCGATTCTCCCCGCGCGCTATCCGCGCGGATGATACTGCTTGTGAACCGACCGCAGGTAGTCGCGATCGAGGTGCGTGTAGATCTGCGTGGTCGAGATGTCGGCGTGGCCGAGCATTTCCTGCACGGCGCGAAGATCGGCCCCGTGCTCCAGCAGGTGCGTGGCGAACGAATGCCGGAGCGTGTGGGGCGAGACCCGCTTGCCGATCTTGGCCGCGTCCACGTGCTTGCGCAGGATCTTCCAGGCTCCCATGCGCGTGAGCTGCACGCCGCGCGCATTGAGAAAGAGCACCCCCTTCCCGCCCCCGCGCTCCAGCCGGGGTCGCAGTTCGCGGAGGTAGATCGCCACCGCCCCGATGGCCGAACGCCCGATGGGGACCAGCCGCTCCTTGCTCCCCTTGCCGAAGACTCGCACCAGCCCTTCGTCGAGCATGACGTCGCGCACCTGTAGGCCGATCCACTCGCTCACCCGCAACCCCGCGCCATAGGCCACCTCGAGCATCGCACGGTCGCGAAAGCACATCGCGTCATCGAGGGTGGGGGCCGCAAGGAGGCTGGCCACCTCTTCCACCGACAGCACCTCCGGAAGGGAGCGCCAGCGCCTAGGCATTTCCAGGCGGTCGCTGGGGTCGAGCGCCAGGATCCCCTCGCCCAGCAGGAAGCGGCAGTAGGTCCGCACGCCCGACACCGTTCGCCGGATCGAGGACGGCGCGAGCCCCAGGTCCTTGAGGTGGTAGACGAAATCCCGCAAGAGCCGCGGTGTGACCTCGGTGGGGCCCGAGACCTTGTGCGTGAGGGCGTAAGCCACCAGGCGAGAGACGTCGCGCGCATAGGCCTCGCGCGTGCGCTCGGCGGCCCCTTCCTCCAGCGACAGGAAGTCGTCGAAGCGCTCCAGAGCGAAGGCGCGCGCCGCCTCGTCCGGGAGCGGTGTCCCCGTCATCGACGACGGCGCCGCCACCAGAACAGCGCGCCGACCGCCACGATGGCGAGCGCGACGATTCCGCTCCAGCGCCCCATCTTCGCGAGCTGAACCACCACCAGATCCCAGTTGTCGCCCGTGGAAAAGGCGACCCAGGTGATGGCGCCGTACCAGAGCGCCGAGGCGGCCGCGATGGCGATGGCGAGGCCCACCGGCGGAAAGCGCAGTGCCCCGGCCATCGGTGGGACGATGGCGCGCACGCCCGGCAGGAAGCGGCTCACGAAGAGCGCCCCCGCTCCGTAGCGTGCGTGCCAGTCGGCGAGCCGGCGTTCATGATCGCTTTCCTTCGCCACGCCGAACCGACGCGCGATCCAGGCACGTCCAAGCCGACGGCCGACCGCGTACATGGCCAGCGCGCCCGCGACATTGCCCAGCCAGACGGCGAGGAACGATGGCCAGGGGGAGGCCCCGGTTCGAGCCGCGAGGAAGCCGCCAAAGGCCACCAGCACGTCTGCGGGGATGGGGGGAAAGATGTTCTCCACCGCGGCGAGCACTGCCATGGACCCGAGCAGGGCACCCGGCGGCTGCGCCGCGAGCCAATCGAGCAGTGCCTGCAGTTGCAGCACGATGCGTCAGGAGTGCGCGGGGACGAGCGTGGCGACGGCAATGCACGCGAGCCCCTCACCGCGCCCCACCCACCCCATCCCCTCGTTGGTCTTGCCCTTCACGCTGACGCTGTCGGGCGTGACCCCGAGGGCCGCCGCCAGGCGCTCGCGAATGCGCGCGCGATGGGGGCCGATCTTGGGCCGCTCGGCGATGACGGTCACGTCCACGTTGCCCACCCGCCAGCCGAGCGCCGTGACGCGGGCCAGCGCGGCCAGCAGCATCTCGACCGAGTCCTTGCCCCGGTTGGCGGCGTCGGTGTCGGCGAACATCTCACCGATGTCGCCCGCCGAGGCGGCGCCGAGGATCGCGTCGGTCAGCGCGTGGCAGATGGCATCGCCATCCGAGTGGCCGACGAGGCGCACGTCCGACGGAACGTCGACGCCCCCGAGGCGCATGGGGCCTCCGGGGGGCGGATGGGACCGGGGGAACGCCCCCTCCCCT
>CAZVDJ010000888.1:0-2042 GCA_964626245.1 uncultured Gemmatimonadaceae bacterium | reverse complement strand
GTAGAGCAGCGGACTGAAAATCCGCGTGTCGGCGGTTCGATTCCGTCCCTAGCCATGAGTCAGAAGACGTGAGGACGGGAAGACGAAAGGACTAGAGACGGGCCGCCGGCGAGAGTCGGGGCCCGTCTTCTTTGGCGAAGTTATCACGAGTGGAAGCGGACGCCCTGCGCGCGTGTGATATCGAGCCGCCGCGCAACGCACGGGGGGAAGGGGCCAGTCAGGCCGTGAGGAGCGCTGCCGGAATGACGGCGATGCCGTCGCGCCGTCGGTACGCCTGCTGACCGGTGGTGATGACGGCCGCGTCCAGGAGGTCCTCCTTCAGGAGCTCGCGCAGCCAGAGCAGGTGCTCCACGTCGCGGTCCTCGACGACAGGACTCAGCTTGACCTCGAGCGCGACGACGCGCTGGTCGTGGCGCTGGACGATGAGGTCGACCTCGTGCCGCCCGTCCTCCAGACGCAGATGATGCACCGTGGCGTCGGCCGGCTGGGCGTAGACGCGAACGGACTGCGTCACCAACGACTCGAAGAGCTGTCCGAAGAGGGTTCCATCTCGGGGCGCCGCCGACCGCGTGCGCCGATCCAGCGGTCGCACGTTGGGGTCGAACAGCGGCGACACCTCCCCATGGAGGAGCGCTCCTTCGTCGACCCCCAGAAGTCGAGCGGCCAAGGCAGGGTCGGCCAGATGATGCCGCGGCGCCTGAGTGAGACGCTTGAGGTGATTGCGGCTCGGCAGCCACCCCGGCACAGGATCGAGGAGGAATATGCGCTCGAGCACGTCGCGGTACGCGAGCACCGACGTCTTGGCCAGCGTCTCCCCCTCGTCGCTCGTCGATGCATCGCGGATCTTCTCGAGGGAGGTCACGGTGGCAGTCGCGGCGGCGTAACTCCGCATCCAGCGCCGGAGTGCCGCTGGGCGCCGTACCTTGTGGCCCGCTTCCTCGAAGTCGCGGTCGACGACGTGCGCCAGATACCCGTCGAGTTGGACGATTCGAGCGCGCCCCGTCAGGGCTCGGATCCCGGGGAACCCGGAGGCGACGATCTCTCGCGCGTACGCGGACACATCGACGGTCGATATCCCGCTGATCTCGGGCCGTCTGCCGCTGAGCAGATCGGCCAAGCGGACGGTCGCCGGTCCCAAACCCCGTTCCGCGAGGGAGAGTGGACGCATGCGGAGGGACACGATGCGTCCGGCCCCCGAATGCGTCGGTCCCTCGCCGTCCTCCTGCGCCGGGACCGCCGATCCGGTGAGGAGATAGCTCCCTGGAGTCGCACCCTCATCCACGGCTCGGCGAACGTCGTCCCAGATGGGACGATAGCGCTGCCACTCGTCGAAGAGGACCGGTGCCGGGGCGCGGAGCGCGGCATCTGTCGCCGCTTCGACCGCGAGACGTTGGGCGCGGTTGTCCAGGCGGTAGACGGTGTGCGCCCGTCGGAGGGCCGTGGCGGTCTTTCCGACGCCTTTGGGTCCCTCCACCGCGAGCGCCGCCAGGTCGACGAGCAACTCGTCGAGTTCCGCGTCGATGATGCGGGGCGCGTAACCGATCGGTGGGTGGTTCATGCTGGGCGGGGCGACGGAAGGGCGAGCGGGGTGGGAGCGGGTGGTGGGCCGCGGCCCCGCCGTGCGGGTCTACGCTACATTTCCCGCAGAATGTACGATATCATTTACGCATACAATACGCTACCTCTGCCACACTCAAAACGCTACCGATCCCGCGCCGTCTCCACGAGGTAAGCGCTCGATTCCGACGTGGTGCGCCCCCGCCGCCCTGCGCTCCAAAGGCGTTGGTCTTGTCGACCAGCCGTCACCCAGCGCGGGATGACGACCTGGCACGTGGGCCGAGGAAGTCCTTGGCGCCGTCAATGATGTCGTGTATTATACCAATCGGTTAAGTTACCAAATGGTATAACATGGTCGATACCCTCTCCCTCACCTTCTCGGCGCTGGCCGATCCGACCCGACGAGCGATCCTCGCCCGCTTGCGGGAGGGGGACGCCAGCGTCGGGCAGCTCGCCGAACCCTTCCTCGGGCGCATGACGCTCCC
>CAZVDJ010000887.1:0-2045 GCA_964626245.1 uncultured Gemmatimonadaceae bacterium | reverse complement strand
GAGGTAGTCGTGAATCTCGACGTAGTTAACCACCTCGCCGGCCTCGCGCGCGTATCCGGCCGCCTGGCCGGCGTAGTCGAAGCGCGCCAGGCCCCGACGCACGCCATCGGCCCCCACCATCTCATAGTCCTGCAGCGTCCCGGCCAGGCCCACGCGGGCCAGGTCGGCGGCGCGCAGCAGGTCGGCGCGGCGATCGCGCCCGGCGTTGGCGGCATTCGGCGCGTAGTGCAGGCCGTTGAGCAGCCCCTGGCTGGCCACCAGGGCCG
Organism: uncultured Gemmatimonadaceae bacterium; assembly: GCA_964626245.1. Classification (GTDB taxonomy): domain Bacteria; phylum Gemmatimonadota; class Gemmatimonadetes; order Gemmatimonadales; family Gemmatimonadaceae; genus SCN-70-22. The sequence continues at coordinate 1,779 of CAZVDJ010000887.1, read as the reverse complement.
GACCACCATCGCAGCAGCCGCCACCGCGCAGCGCATCGCGGGCCCGGTCGCTGAAGGTGGCAATGCCACTCCCGCCCAGCGACCGCTGCGAGGCCTGCACGAAGCGCGCGCCGTTGGCCACCTCGCCAAAGTCCCACCCCTCGCCAATGAGCGGCACGTGCCGCCCGGCCGCCGCGGTCACGGCGCGCTGCAGCCGCTCCATGGCGTCGCGCGGCTGGTGCCCCATCAGGTCGAATCGGAATGAGTCGATGCGGTAGTGCCGGACCCACGTCACCGCCGACTCGATCATGAGCTTGGCCATCATGACGTGCTCGGTGGCGGTGTTCTCGCAGCAGGTGGAACGCTCGATGCGCCCCTCGGCGTCCAGGCGATGATAGTAGCCCGGGACGATGCGATCGAGCACCGAGCGCACATCCTGACCGGACGCAAACGTGTGGTTGTATACCACGTCCATTCCCACGCGCAGCCCCGCCCCGTGCAGCGCCTGCACCATCGCGCGGAACTCCCGTATGCGCGTGGCGGGGTCGCGCGCATCGGTGGAGTAGCTCCCCTCGGGAACCGTGTAGTGGAAGGGGTCGTAGCCCCAGTTGAAGCAGTCGCGCGCGCGCACCGCGCTCACGGCCGCCTGCTGCGCCTCGCCGTCGGGGGGCGCCGCCGGAATGTCCGGCACGGCGCAGTCGACCTCGGGCACGGTGGACAGGTCGTACACCGGCAGCAGGTGGAGATCGGTGATGCCCGCGTCGCGCAGCGCTTGCAGGTGGCGAACGCCGGCCGACGACGACTCCGTGAACGCCAGGTACTTGCCGCGCCATCCTTCGCGAACCGTGGTGTCGTGCACCGAGAAGTCGCGCACGTGCAACTCGTAGATGGCGAGATCCGTTTGTGCCGCGAGCGGTGCCGGCGCACTTCCCGTCGACCACGCCTCCGGCATCGTGCGCGGATCGTCCAGCGACAACAGCACGCTGCGGCGCGAGTTCGCGGTGAGCGCCACCGCATGGGGATCCGTCACGCGGTTGCGCACGATACCCACGCCCGGGACGAAGACCTCCACCAGGAACAGGTAGCCGGCGCCGGACTGCCCTGCGTCCAGTCTCGTTCGCCAGATGCCGGTGGCCGAGTCGAGTCGAAGGGCCACGACCACCGCGCTGTCGCCGTTTGGGTCGGGGTAGAGGCACGCCGAGACGGAACGGGCCGTCGGTGCCCACAGCGCCAGCTGCGCCCCCTGCCGGCTGCGGGCGCCGCGCGCCCCGCGTGCCATGAGCGGTGGGAACGACACTCCCAGGTCGGACGCCTCGGCCGCGACGCCGAAGCGGTCGTCCAGCGCGCCCGGCAGCTGCAGCGAGGTGGCATCGAGCACGCGTCCGTCCCCATCCTCGCGCACGAGCGCGACCTCCCCGCGCCACAGGCGTTCGGCCGTCGCACGATCGCCCGGCGGAAGCCGGAGGCGAACGCCAGGCGGCACGAAGCGGAAGCGGTCGAAGATTCGCGCGGGGAGCGGCGTGCTATCCGACGGTAGCGGGATGCGACCGTCCGCCCCGTCCACTGGCGCACCCACCGCAACCCGCAGTTGGCCCAGCGCCGAGTGGTACAGGGCATACCGTCCCGTCACCGGGGCACCGGGCCACTGCAGGCGGTCGCGCGTGAGCCAGTACCCCCTGGCGCGCGCCTCGGTGCGGGGGGATCGCGTGAGGGTGTCGGCGAGCGCGGGCGAGAGGCAGGCGGACGCGGTTGCGCCTGGCGGTTGTGCGGCCGCGCGCCCGGGCGCGAGTGCGCCGAGCG
>CAZVDJ010000886.1:0-2055 GCA_964626245.1 uncultured Gemmatimonadaceae bacterium | reverse complement strand
ACTTCCACAACTTCCCGTCGGGGGTGCCATGACCGGTGGTCATGTAGAGCCACTTGCCGTCGGGCGAGATCTGGAGACCGTGCGGCCCCTCCATCTCAGCGGCGAGCTCGCCGATGGGGATGGTCTTCTCCACCTCGGTGCCGCCGGGACCGAAGCGCACACGGTGGATCTTGTCTGCCGACTCCGCGCCAACGTACACCCAGTATGTCGCGGTCGGCTTGCTGGTCGGGGCTCCGGCTCGCGCCGCGACTCCGGGCTTGGGCGCCGTGGCCGGGCGCACCGTTCGGGCCGGGAGGCGCGAGCCCTGCGCCTGCGCCGCGAGTGAGAGGCATGCACTCGCAAGCAGGGCGGCGTGGAGCGCACTGCTGATCGCGGCGCCACGCACGCGTGGCGGCGAGTTGTTCGCCTTGCGGGGGCGGGGTACGTCGGCCATGATGATCGCTCGCTCCGGCCGGGAGAGACCGGCCCCTGAAACACGTGGTGCCTGACGCATCGCCTCGCGCGGCGTCGTTGGCTCCCCTCTGCTACGGAGATTCCTCCCCATGAACGTAGTGCGAGGCCTCTGCTTCGTCACGACGGCCGTGCTCGCGGCCGGCGCCATCCCGACGCGCGCGAGCGCGCAGTACGAGGCGGGCGTGGCCCGGCTCGTCGCGGAGCCGGCGCGCCTGACGCTCAAGGCCGGCGAATCGGTCCCCCTCAAGGTGACGGCCTACGACAAGGACGGAAAGGTGATCGCCGACGCGGCGATTCGCGTGGCGGGGCCGCGCGACGCGGTGCGCTACGCGGACGGGATGCTGCGCGCCCTGCGCGCGGGGTCGCACACGGTCGTCGCCACGGCCTTCAATGGCCGCGGGATCGACGCGGTCACCCTCGACATTCCGGTGCTCGTGAGCTGGCCGACGCTCACCAAGCTGGAGATCGCCGCCGAGAAGGGGCGGCTCTACACGGGGACCATGCTGGGCCACACGGCCAGGGGCTTGCACGCCGACGGAAGCCCGCGCGCGGGACTCGCCGTCACCTGGCGCACATCCGACGCGTCGGTGGCAACGGTGGACCGCTTCGGCAACGTCACCGCGCTCAAGCCCGGCGCGGTGACCATTTCCGCCGAGGCCGAGGGGATCACCGCGCAACAGCGCTACACCGTGGCCGCGAGCCCGGTGGCCCGCATCGACGCCGGCATCCGCGAGACGTCGGTGAACACCGGTGACGTCGTGCACCTGACGGCCACGGCCCGGCGCGCCGACGGTGAGCCGGTCGCCGACGCCAAGATCGACTGGAGCTTCATCTACACGCCCGACGACACCACGGTTGCGCCTGGCGGCCCCGGCATCATCGATCGCGCGCCCGACGGGATGCCGATCTTCGCGGCCAACGCCCCGGGACGCTTCACGCTCATGGCGCAGTCGGGAAACGTCGTGTCGCGCACGGTGCTGGACGTGAAGCCGCGCGACGTGCGCCGCCGCATCACCGTCACCGGACGAGGCGTGGTGAACACGACGGCCACCTCCGACCTGTGGCCGTGGACCGGGAAGGACGGGCGTGACTACTGCCTGGTGGGAACGTGGGGCGGAGACGGCTACGGCCTGGTCTTCGACATCACGGACCTCAACAACATCGTCAAGACCGATTCCATCAAGATCGACGCGCGCACGATCAACGACGTGACCGTGTCGCCCGACGGCCGCTACGGCGTCCTGGCGCGCGAGGGCGCCTCCAACCGCGTGAACGGGGTCGTGATCCTCGACCTGGCCAACCCCGCGCACCCCAGGATCGCGGCGACGTTCGACCAGGAGCTCACCGGCGGCGTGCACAACATGTTCGCCACCAACGACTACCTGTTCGCGATCTCGGGCGGCGAGAAGTACGTCATCATCGACGTGAAGGACATCTACAAGCCGAAGTACGTGAGCGAGTTCAAGTACCCGGGGGCGCGCATCCACGACCTCTGGGTGAACAACGGCATCGCGTACTCCGCGCAAGGCGGCATCGGCGCCGTCATCGTCGACGTGGGCAACGGCAAGTGGGGCGGGACGATCGAGAAGCCCAAGCTCATCA
>CAZVDJ010000885.1:0-2055 GCA_964626245.1 uncultured Gemmatimonadaceae bacterium | reverse complement strand
CACGATGATGTCTCCCGCCTGGCGCAAGCTCTCTCCGTGGTTTTGCAGGGGTTTTCGTGCACGCTCGTGTCGCTCCGTTCCCTGTGTGCGCGCTCGGTTGGATGTTTGGTGGGGGCGTGGACACGACTCCCGTGGGCGGGTCGGGCGGTGTTCGATCGCGCGCCGACTCCGAGCCGGTCGAGCGAGGGGCGCCTCCCCTGTGTGCAGCGACCAGTAGCCTTGCGGGCCCTCAGATCTCGTTGAGGCCAGACACCCCCCTCGCCAGATCCGCCGCGATGCTGACGGCCGTGGCCGTCCTCGGCCGCCGCGTGCCGCGCCTAGATTCCCTCCCAGATCGAGCCATCTCGCTCCGCCACCGGCGAGCGAGGGCATCACCACAGGAGGGAACCATGCACGACATCGACACGATCTCAGAGACTCACAATGAGAGCCACTCCGACGGCCCCGAGGCCGCGGAGCCGGCGGCCACGCCGCCCGAGGCACCGGCACTGCCCCCTCCGGGACCTCGCATGGGCCGGTCCCGCACGAAGGCCCATCACCGCGGCCCGACCCGGCTCACCCTCGGCGCGTACGCCGCCCAGCAACTCGCGCTCGAGCAGCGCTTCCTCGCCAAAGACGCCGCGAAGTTGTCGACGGTGCAGAACTGGCAGGGGCATATCAACGCCCTCCCGGCCACATTGATGGCGACGCGGTTGACGGCCATCGGGAAGGCCGACTGCGAGGCGTATTTCGCCGCGTTGCAGGCAGGCCCCCTCGCGGACACGACGAAAGAGACCCGCCAGCGGTTCCTCCACATGTTGCTCCAGCGGGCGCGGCAGGAGGGGCTCATTGCTCGCAACCCGTGTACGGGCGTGCTCCGGGCCCAACGCCACCTCCAGGGCCGCGGCGTAGGGGCACGCGAAGTCACGGAGGCCCAGACCCTGTCGGCCGCGCAGGTGGTGACGGTCCTCGTCGTCGCCGCCTGTGCCGAGCCGCCGCTCTTCTTCGTCCTGGTGGCGGTGATGGTACTGACCGGCTTGCTCGGCGGGGAGGCGCGGGCCCTCCAGCTCGACGATCTTGAGTTGGACTATCGGTGTGGCCCGCGCCGGCGGCCACGTCTGTGCGTGCGGCGCATCGAATTCAATGGGACGGTGAGCCTGGCCGGGTGGGAACAGCGCTATGTCGATGTGCCGCCGCTGCTCGAGGCGATCCTGCGGTGGTGGATCGCCACGCGTGGCCTCACGGACCCCGCGGCGTGGTTGTTTCCTGGGCCGCTGCCGCGCAAGGGGAGTCAGCGCGCCACGCAGATTCCGCGGGGGCGCACGGACTGGTGTGTGCCCACGGAAACGGTGCAGGCGTCCTGGCGCCGGATCCAGGCTCGGGCCCTGCCCGGGTCGGAGCGCTCGTTGACCGCCCTGCGCCACGCCTTCTGCTCGCTCTCGCTGCAGCTCGGGGAGGAGGTCCTCTACGTGTCGGTGCAGGTGGGCCATCGGACCGTGAAGTACACCCGCCAAGCCTATATGGCCTTCCTCGACGTCCCCAGTCAGGGCACCGGCGACGCGTCGTCGGAGGAGGCGCTGGCGGCCGCGTTGGGACCGGCGATTGCCCGGGCCGCTGAGGTCGCTGAACGGCTCCGCGGCCAGACCCCGACGCCAGTCGAAGGCGACACGCCGACGCGCCGGGCCAATCGCGCGCGGTCGTCCCGGACCAGGTAGTCCCCGACGGGCTTCCGCCACTCACCCCCTTGGTCCCGGGCGCTTCCGGCGTCGGGATCACGGGGGGCCCGTTCCCCTCGACCCTTCATGCTCATGCCGCCGCTGTTCCGTCGCAGAACGGGCCGCCGTCTCCCAGCCCCGGCACTTCGTGTCAGGCCCCACTCAACCAACGGTCGCCCGCCCTCGGCGCGGGACTGATCAGATCGGACGCCTCAACGGCCGGTGATCCGGACGGGGCCCGTGCGCGACACCCTGATGAACCAGAGTGCGCGACACACCTGAGGCGGGGCTGGCGGCGATTCGCCCGCCGCCGGTCCTCACGGCCCACTAGAGTGTTCAGGAGTGGGGGGGGGAGGGCACG
>CAZVDJ010000884.1:0-2061 GCA_964626245.1 uncultured Gemmatimonadaceae bacterium | reverse complement strand
TGATGGCGGCCATCCAGTCCCGCCAGAACCAGCGGGGGACGTAGGGCCAGGTATCCTGCCGGATGCCGTCGACGCCGCTCATCGCCACCCACCAGAGGGTGTTCTGGATGATGTAGCGGGCGACTTCGGGGTCGTCCTGGTTGAAGTCGGGGAGGATGTTGATGAACCAGCCGTCCAGGGTCGCTCGGCGCATCGCCGAGTTGGAGTACGGGTCGGCGAGCGTCCACGTCTGCCAGGTGTTGTCGGGGTGGGACGCCTCGGTGCCGTGGTACCAGGTGGGGGTGGGCGGGTCCTGCACCCACGGGTGGTAAGGGCCGGTGTGGTTGGCCACCATGTCCAGCACGAGCTTGATCCCGTGGCGATGCGCCTCGTCCGCGAGTGCCTTGAGTTCCTGCAGGTCGCCCAGATGCTCGTCCACCGCGTACAGGTCGGTGGCGCCGTAGCCGTGATAGTCGGTGATCGGGAGGTTGTCGTACACCTCCTTCCGGTTGAGCGCGTTGTTGTTGTCGTAGATGGGGTTCATCCAGATGGTCGTCACGCCTAACGACCGAAGGTACGGCAGCCTGGCGCGCACCCCGGCCAGGTCCCCCCCGTGGTAGTACCGCCCCTTGCCCCGGTCCAGGAGCCCCCGGGACGGGGCAGGATCGTCGTTGGCGGCGTTGCCATTGGCAAAGCGGTCGGGCATGAGGAGGTACATGACGTCCTCCGTCCCGAACCCCTGGAAGCGGCCGACAGGTGCAAGCCTGGGCGTGATGGCAAACGGGACGCGCGCCGAGCCGGCAGCGGTGGTGAGGGTGAGCGGCGCGTCGCCGGGTGCGGCGTCGCGCGCGATCGACACGTCGACGAAGGCATACGTTCCGCGCTCGTTCACGCGCACGTTGGCGCACGTCAGGCGTCCGCAGTCAATTCGCGCCCCCGCCAGGTTGGTCCCGCGCACCAGCACCCGCACCGGGTTCACCGACGAGTTCGCCCACCAGTTGGGCGGCTCGACCTTGGTGACCGTTGGCGCCTGCGCCGGGAGTCGCGCCGCCAGCGGCAATGCCTGCAGCAGCACTGCCCCCAGCACCATGACCAACCCTCGGCCTCCTCGGCGCCGCTTCACACACTCCATATCACCCGAGCTCCTCCGTGTCCCTCCGTGAATCCTCCGCGCCCTCCGTGTCCTGCTTGTCGTCGCCCCCCGCGGCGCTTCCCCAGCGCTGGCGGGGCTCAGTCCCGGGCGGGGTCCGTCCCTGGCCTCCGTCCCCAACACCTCCCCAGCACCTCAGCGCGCCTCCGCCACCTCACCCGCGTCCTTCACCCTTGCCACCAGGAGCGCCGCAATCGCCATGAACAGCCCCCCGGCCACCACCGCGGCCAGCCGGTTGTTGTCGAGCAGCGTGTTCATCACCCAGCCGAAGCCAAGCGCCGCCACGATTTCAGGAATCACGATGAAGAAGTTGAAGATCCCCATGTACACCCCCGTCTTGCCCGGCGGGAGCGAGCCGGCCAGCATCGCATACGGCATGGAGAGCGTGCTCGCCCAGGCGATCCCCACTCCCGTCATCGACAGCAGGAGGAGTGCCGGCTTGGTGATCACGGCCACCGAGACCAGCCCGGCCGCGCCGCACAGCAGGCAGACGGTGTGGGTGAGCTTGCGCCCGATGCGCGCCGCGAGGACCGGGAGGAAGAAGGCGAAGGCGAAGCAGACGGCGGAATAGGCGCCGAAGCAGACCCCGGCCCACTCGACGCCCTCCTGGTACAGCGGCGACGCGGCGTCGGGAGCGCCGAAGACGTTGCGCGCCACCGCCACCGGGAAGTACAGCCACATGCAGAAGAGTCCCAGCCAGGTGCAGATCTGCACCGGCGCCAGCTGCCGCATCGTCTTCGGCATCTGGCCGAAGGCGGCGAAGACCTCGCGCGCCGTGGCGGCGAGCCCCGCGCTCTGCGCCTTCTGCCGCCGGAACGCCTCCATGTCGGCCGGCGGCTTCTCCCGCGTCGTCAGGATGGTGTACAGGACGGCGCTGAAGAATGCGGCCGCGCCGATGTAGAAGGAGAGCTTCACCGTCAGCGGGATCGTCC
>CAZVDJ010000883.1:0-2062 GCA_964626245.1 uncultured Gemmatimonadaceae bacterium | reverse complement strand
CAGGATGGTGGCCACACCCGAGGCGTTGTCGTCGGCGCCGTTGCGAATGGCGGTGCCGGCCTCGGGATCGAGCGCGTTGAACGACGAGCGCCCCAGGTGATCGAGGTGCGCGCCGAGGACCACGACCTGCCCGCGCAACGACGGGTCTCGCCCCGGGATCATCGCCACCACGTTCCCCGTGGGAAGCTCGGCGGGGAGTCCCGCGTGGGCAGCCGCCACCGAGCGGGCCACGAACGGCTGGTCGAACTGCGCACTGCAGTCGCCATTGCACGTGGCGGGGGGCACCACCGGGGTGAGGCGCAACGCGCGGAAGCGCCGCGCGATCAGGGCGCGCGCCGAGTCGTTGCCCGCGCTCCCCGTTCCGCGCCCCTCCATCGCGTCGCTCGCCAGGGTGCGGACATCGGCAGCCAGGCGCACGGAATCGGGGAGCGCCACTGCCGCGAGTCCCGGCGAGGAGGAGCGGCACGCCGCGCCCGCCAGCAGGGCCGCGAGCGAGGCGAACATGATCGGGCGCCGGTACGCGGCGCGGGGAGCGACAGGCATGGAAGGGAAAGGCGGAGAGGAGGCTTCCGAAGGATAGGGAGCGGAGAGAGGGGGAACCAGCCGCCCGGTGGGCGGCGCCGCGTGGCGTGCACGTGCCTCTCCGGGCGCTTCCGCCTGGGGGACCGCCGTTTCGCCTTGCCCCCCCTGCGCGTCAATGCATTTGACCCACCTCATCTCTCCGCGTCTCGCCGATGCCAGTCTCCATCGTCCCCGCCAGGGCCTTTGCCCACCTGGTGTGGCTCCTCGTCTACCGCCCTGCCTCCACCCGCGAGCAGAAGGACGCGCTCCGCGAGGTGCTGCTGGCTTTGCGTTCGGACGGATGCGTGCTCTCGCTGGCAGAGCTCAATCGGGCCATCGCATCGGCCTCGCAGCTGCGGCCGGCGCCGGGCGAACTCCCGTGGCTCGGCGAACTCGCCGAGCGCATGGCCGCGCACTCGGTCGGCATGCTCGACTTCTCGGCCCAGGCCTCGGCGGCCGACGTGTTGGGCGTGGCGCGCGCCCTGTCCACCTTTCCCGTTTCGGGTGACGACGGCGCCAACTTCGACACCCGAGTCCTCGCGCTGCAGCTGACGACGGTGACCGTCCGGCTGGGGCGCGCCGGCTTCGTGCGGCGTGGCACGCCGGCATCGTCGGCACGGGTGGGGCCCGCGAGGACGCCGTCGCTCGGCGCGGTGAAGATCGATGGGGGGGCGGCGATCCCCGAGTCTGTTCGCTCGGCTGGCATCGGGTTGCCGACGCCCGCGCCGACGACGTCCGCCCCCGGCGAGAGGGAGACGCCGGTGCGGGATGAGGAGCCGGACATGCTGCAGGCGGCGTTTACCCGTGGAGGAGCGCCGAGGGGACATCACGAGCTGCTGGGCCGACTGGACCTGGCCCCGCGCACCGGGGCGGCGATCTCGCCGCTGCTGGACGACCTGGTACGATTGGCGGAGGAGCGCGCGCGCGACGCGCAGTGGGGCGACGTGGCGGAAGTGCTGCAGGGGATCGTGGGGCGCGAGAAGGACGCGCGCGAGGCGGACGTGAAGCGCGCCTACCTGATCCAGCTGCGGCGCCTGTTCAAGCCGGGGATCCTGCGCGGCCTGGGGCAGTTGCTCGGCCGCGAGCGAGACCGACGGGCCGCCCTCACGCCGGTCTTTGTCCGCGCGGGCGACGTGGGGGCCGAGCTGCTCATCGAGCTGATGGTGGGGTCGGCCGTGGCGTCGGAGCGGCGCGCGTACCGCACCGTGCTGGCCAGCTGTCCCGATGCGGCGGAGCCGCTCAAGCACCTGTTGCACGATGGACGCTGGTTCGTGGTGCGGAACGCCGCGGAGCTGCTGGGCGAGATGGGCGTCCGGGAGGCCGACGCGCCGCTGGTGGCCACGCTCAAGCATCCCGATGCGCGCGTGCGCCGGGCGGCCGCGGGGGCGCTGGCGCGCCTGGGGACGGCGCGTGGGGTGCATGCCCTGCAGCACCTGCTGGGCGACACCAATGCGGCGGTGCGGCAGCAGGCGGTCACCGGGCTGGTGTCGGCGCGCCATCC
>CAZVDJ010000882.1:0-2065 GCA_964626245.1 uncultured Gemmatimonadaceae bacterium | reverse complement strand
CCGCGTCAGCCCTGCAGCTTGGCGCTGAGCAGCTGGTTCACCCGCCGCGGATCGGCGCGGCCACCGGAGCGCTTCATCACCGCCCCGACCAGGACGCCGAGCAGCTTCTTCTCGCCCGCCGCCAGGCGCTGCGTCTCGTCGGGGTGGGCGGCCCACACCTCATCCACCCACTGGGCGAGCGCCGCGTCGTCGCGCACCTGCAGCAGCCCTTCACGCTCGGCAATCTCGCGCGGCGACCCGCCGTGCTGGCGCATCAGGTCCAGGATGCGCTTGGCCGCGCTGTTGGACACGGTGCCGTCGCGCACCAGGTCCAGGAGGGCGGCCAGCGCCTCGGGCGCCACCTCGAAGTCGGCGATGGTGCGCCCGGCATCGTTCAATCGGGCCAGCACCTCCCCCATCACCCAGTTCGCCGCCACCTTGCCGTCGCCGTGCGCCGTGGCCACGCGCTCGTAGTAGTCGGCCAGCGCGCGCGAGGCGGTGAGCACCCCGGCGTCGTAGGCGGGGAGCCCAAAGCGCTCCTGCAGGCGGGCCCGGCGCGCCGCGGGCAGCACGGGCAGCGCGGCGCGCTGCGCGTCGATCCAGGCGGGTGAGAGGACGAGCGGTGGAAGGGCGGGATCCGGGAGGTAGCGGTAGTCGTGGCTCCCCTCCTTGCTCCTGGCGGGCCGCACCTCCTGCCGGTTGGCGTCCCACAGGAGCGTCTGCTGCACCACCGCGCCCCCCGACTCCACCAGCGCCACCTGCCGCTCGAACTCGGCCGCGATGGCGCGTTCCACCCCCGAGAACGAGTTCATGTTCTTGATCTCGGTCTTGGTCCCCAGCGTCGTCGCGCCGCGCGGCCGGATGCTCACGTTGGCATCCACGCGCAGCGACCCCTCCTCCATGTTGGCGTCAGAGACCTCGCAGTACTCCAGGATCTCCTTGAGGCGCACGCAGTACTCGCGCGCCTCGGCCGGCGAGCGCAGGTCGGGCTCGGAGACGATCTCCACCAGCGGCGTGCCGGCGCGATTCAGGTCGATGGCCGACGCACCGGCGAAGCGGTCGTGCACCGACTTGCCCGCGTCCTCCTCCATGTGCGCGCGCGTCACGCCGATGACGTGCGGCGTCCCATCGTCCCGCACGCCGATGACCAGCCGTCCGCCCGTGGCGATGGGCTGGTCGAACTGGGAGATCTGGTAGCCCTTGGGGAGGTCGGGGTAGAAGTAGTTCTTGCGCGCGAAGACCGAGACGGGATGTACCGTGCACTCCAGCGCCAGCGCGGTGCGCGCCGCCAGCTGCACGGCGTGCGCGTTGAGCACCGGGAGCGCCCCGGGAAGCGCCAGGCAGACCGGGCACGTGTTGGCGTTCGGCGCCGCGCCGAAATCGGTGGCGCACGGGCAGAAGATCTTGGTCGCCGTCCTGAGCTGGACGTGCACCTCCAGCCCCACCACCAGCTCGTAGCGCGGGTGCGTCATGCACGCACCCCGCCCACGCCCAGCGCGCGCTCCAGGGCGTACGCCACCCCCAGCATCGTGGCCTCGCCAAAGTGGGGCGCCATGAGCTGCACCCCCACCGGCAACCCGTCGACGCGCCCGGCGGGCACCGACATCGCCGGCACGCCCGCCAGGTTGGCGGTGACGGTGAAGATGTCGCTCAGGTACATCTCGTACGGGTCGCTCACCGCGCCCAGGGGAAAGGCCGGCGTGGGTGTCGTTGGCGTCAGGAGCGCGTGCACCCCCGTCCCGAAGACCTGGTGGAAGTCGCCCGCGATGAGGCGACGCACTTCCATCGCCTTGCGGTAGTACGCGTCGTAGTAGCCCGCCGACAGGACGTACGTGCCGAGCAGGATGCGTCGGGTGACCTCCTCGCCGAAGCCGCGCGAGCGGGTGGCCTCGTACATGCCGCGCAGCCCTTCCCCCGCCAGCCGCATCCCGTAGCGCACCCCATCGAAGCGCGCCAGGTTGGACGAGGCCTCCGCCGGCGCCACGATGTAGTACGCGGGAATGGCGAGGTCGGTATGCGGCAGCGAGACGTCGCGCACGGTGGCGCCAGCGGCGCGCAGCGCCTCCAGCGCACGCTCGCAGGTGGC
>CAZVDJ010000881.1:0-2067 GCA_964626245.1 uncultured Gemmatimonadaceae bacterium | reverse complement strand
GTCGGGACGGCCACGATCAGCGCCACGGTGGACGGAGTCGCGGCGACCGCGCCGCCCACCGTCACCGTCAAGCCGGTCCCCGTGTCCACCGTGTCGGTGTCGCCGGCGACGGCAAGCATCCAGCAGGGAGCCAGCCAGCAGTTCACCGCCACGGCGCGAGACTCGATCGGCGGCGCGCTGCCCGGGCACACCTTCACCTGGTCGTCGTCCAACGGCACGCGCGCCTTCGTCGACGCCTCCACCGGCCTCGCCACGGCGTCGATGCCGACCTCCGCCGACACGGGCGCCGTGAACATCATCGCGACGGCCACCAATCAGGGGCCCAGCGGTTCGAGTCCGTCGGGCCAGGCCGCGCTCACCGTCACGCTCATCCCGATCGGGACCATTGCCGTGACGCCGGCGTCGGAGACCATCACCATCGGCAATACGAAGACGCTCACGGTCGACGTCACCAGTGCCACCGCGACCCCCCTCGGGGGCCGAGCATGCACGGCGGCGTCGAGTGACACCGCGAAGCTTGCCATCACCGCCGGCGCAACCGCGACGACGAATTCCAGCGGCCAGTTCTCGGTCAACATCATGGGAGTCGCCGCGAGTGCGGGCACCGACCCGACGGTGACAGTCACCTGCGAAGGGAAGACATCGAACGTGGTCACCGTCGTGGTGCAATGAGGCATTCGCTGGCCTTGATCCGTGGCGTCGCCCGCCCCATGGGCGTCGCCTGCGCGATGCTCGTGTGGAGTGTCGCCCTCGCTCGCGAGTCGAACGCGCAGGCGATGCAGCGCCTCCCGATCAAGACGGGGCTGGCCGCTGCCGGCGTGAGCGGATGCGCCACCTTCCCCGCGCAGGCTCCGGTGCGTGCCAGCAATCCGAGCGCCGAGGCGGAGGCGCGCCGCCTCATCGACGAGGCGCAGGACGCGGCGCTCGAGGGCGACCACACCGCCGCGCGCGACGCCTTTGCCCGGGCGTCGGTCCTGACGCCAGGGAATGCGCGCGTCGCGTACTACCTGGGACGCGAATTCGAGGCGCTCAATGAGGGCTCGAACGCCGTGCGCGAGTACTGCCGCTACCTCGCGCTCTCGGCGTCGGCCCCCGATGCCGACGAGGTGCGCGGGCGCATCGTGCGCCTAACGCCGGCCAGCGAACTCGCGCGTGTCGACGAGGCGCGCGCAAATTTCCGCTCTGGCGTCGCCCTGCTGCAGCGTCGGCAGTATCTCGCGGCCGACTCGGCCTTTGCCTCGGTGGCGCGGCAGGTACCGGCAGCCCCCGAGCCGTACTTCAATCGCGCACTCTCGCGCGCCGCGCGCGGCGACCGTGTGCAGGCCATCCAGGACTTCGAGCGATACCTGGAGCTGTCGCCACAGGCGAGCGACATGGGGTTGGTGCGCGGCTCGATGGCGCGCCTCCCCGACCGCGTGTACGGTCCGGGACAGGCGCTCGGGAGCGGCCTGCTCTTCCCCGGCATGGGGCAGATGTCCACCGGTCGCCCGGTGCTCGGGGTCCTCGTGCTGGGAGCGGTGAGCGGCGCGGTGGTGATGGCCCTGAGCTCCAGGGACGAGCTGGTGACCGGGCAGTACACCGATCCGTTCGGCAACAGCTACACCGACTCGCTCACGCGCACGGTCCGCCCGCTCGCGGTGGCCGGCCTGGCGGCGGCGGGAGCGCTGTGGGCGGGGGCGGCATTGGAGAGCGTGAGTTACGCGCGGCGGTCGCGCTCGCGAGCGGAGTCGATCATCGCGCGTCATGAGGAGCGGGGAGTGGTGCTGGCGGTGACGCCGCTGCCACGCCGCCGGCTTGGCCTGGGCCTGTCGATTCCCGTGCCGGTGGCCGACGGGCGTTAGGCTGGCACCAGGCGGTCGAAAGGCAGCCGTTAGGCGGGCGCCGCGCACGAAACGACGAACGCCCCGCGATCCGTGAGGAGGCGGGGCGTTCGTGCTATCGAGAATCGAGCGGATGGTGTGCGCGGTTGCGACTACGAGAGCAGCTTTCGGCTGGGGGGGGTGCCCCCGGGGCCTACTCGCGTGGCTCCGTTAAGGAGGTGATCCAGCCGCAGGTTCCCCTACGGCT
>CAZVDJ010000880.1:0-2080 GCA_964626245.1 uncultured Gemmatimonadaceae bacterium | reverse complement strand
GGCACCGGCGCCCACGAACGAGTACTCGCCCAGCGTCGCCCCGCAGACGATCGTCGCGTTGGCGCCGATGCTCGCCCCGCGCTTCACCAGCGTGCGCCGGTATTCGTCCTTGCGCGAGACGTGGCTGCGCGGGTTGATCACGTTGGTGAAGACCATCGAGGGGCCGCAGAAGACGTCGTCCTCCAGCTCCACCCCCTCGTAGATCGACACGTTGTTCTGGATCTTCACGTTGTTGCCGATGCGCGTGCGCGGCATCACCACGACGTTCTGCCCCAGCGAGCAGCGCTCGCCGATGACCGCCCCGGCGTTCACGTGACAGAAATGCCAGATGCGCGTGTCGTCGCCGACCACCGCGCCGTCGTCGACGTACGACGATTCGTGGATGAAAGGGGCTGCCACCCTAGTGTGCTCCGCGAAGGACCTTGTGCCACTCCTGCAACGACCGGACCGTGGAGGGCTGCGACCGGAGCGAGACGATGGCGTCGCACGCCGCGCTGGCCGCCGACAGCGTGGTGGTGTAGGAGATGCGGCGCGAGATGGCCGTCTGCCGCAACGCATAGTCGTCGTACTGGGCGTGCTTGCCCAGCGGGGTGTTGATGAGCAGGTGCACCTCGCCGTTGAGCATCAGGTCCACCCCGTGCGGGCGCCCCTCGTGCACCTTGCGCACCCCCTCGGTCGGGATGCCGCGCTCGCGCAGGTACGTCGCCGTCCCGTCGGTGGCGTACAGGGTGAAGCCCATCTCGTGGAAGCGCCTGGCGATGGGCACCACGTTCGGCTTGTCCGAGTCGTTCACCGTCACGAAGATCGCCCCGCCCAGCGGCAGCGCGTTGTCGGCCGACAGCTGCGCCTTGGCGAAGGCGCTGCCGAAGGAGGTGGAGATCCCCATCACCTCGCCCGTCGAGCGCATCTCGGGCCCCAGCAGCGGGTCGAACTCCCGGAACTTCGTGAAGGGGAAGACCGCCTCCTTGACCGAGACGAACGGGGGGACGATCTCCGACGTGAAGCCGATGTCGGCGAGCTTCTCCCCCACCATGCACCTGGCGGCCACCGAGGCCAGCGGGACGCCGATCGCCTTGGAGACAAACGGGATGGTGCGCGAGCCGCGCGGGTTGACCTCCAGGACGTACACCACCCCGTGCTTCACCGCGAACTGCACGTTGATGAGCCCCACCACCCCCAGCTTCTCCGCCAGGGCCACGGTGTGCGCCTTCATCACCTCGATGTCCTTCGGCTCGATGAGATACGGCGGCAGGACGCACGCCGAGTCGCCCGAGTGGATCCCGGCCTCCTCGATGTGCTGCATCACGCCGCCGATGACCACCTGCTCGCCGTCGCAGATGGCGTCGACGTCGGCCTCGTACGCGTCCTCCAGGAAGCGGTCGATGAGGACCGGCCGCTCCTCGCTCACGCGCGCCGCACTCTCGAAGTAGCCGCGCATCGACGGATCGTCGTAGACGTTCTGCATGGCGCGCCCGCCCAGCACGTACGACGGACGGACCAACACGGGATAGCCGATGCGCTCGGCGATGGCCACCGCGTCGTCCACGCTCGTCGCCGTCCCGGCCTCCGGCTGGCGCACCCCCACCTCGCGCGCCACCGCCTCGAAGCGCTTGCGGTCCTCGGCGATGTCGATCGCGTCGGGGCTCGTCCCCAGGATGGTGACGCCGGCCGCCTCCAGCCCCTTGGTGAGCTTGAGCGGCGTCTGCCCGCCCAGCTGCACGATGACGCCGATGGGCTGCTCGCGCCGCACGATCTCGAGCACGTCCTCCAGCGTCAGCGGCTCGAAGTACAGCTTGTCGGCGGTGTCGTAGTCGGTGGAGACCGTCTCGGGGTTCGAGTTGATCATGATCGTCTCGTACCCGCGCTCCTTGAGCGCGAGCACGGCGCGCACGCACATGTAGTCGAACTCCACCCCCTGCCCGATGCGGTTGGGACCGCTCCCCAGGATGACGACCGACTTGCGCCCCGAGCGATCCGCCTCGCTCTCCTCGTCGTACGAGGAGTAGAGGTAGGGCGTGGACGACGGCACACGTCTGAACTCCAGTCACTCTTCACAATCTCGTATGCCGTCGTGTGCGTG
>CAZVDJ010000879.1:0-2081 GCA_964626245.1 uncultured Gemmatimonadaceae bacterium | reverse complement strand
GGCGATGCCGAAGTCGACAAGCTTGGGGATGCCGGCATCGGAGACGAGGATGTTGGAGGGTTTCAGGTCGCGGTGCACCAGCAGGTTGCGATGCGCGTGCGCCACCGCGTCCACCGCGCACAGGAAGAGCGACACCCGATCGTGCAGGGAGAGGCACCGCGCGTCGGTGTGTGCGTCGATCGGCGAGCCCTCCACGTATTCCATGGCGTACCACGGCGTGCCGTCAGGGGCAACGCCGGCGTCCAGGAAGCGCGCGATGTGCGGGTCGTCGAGCGCGGCAAGGATGCGGCGTTCGTAGTCGAAGCGGGCCAGCCGCTCGGCGGTTCCCACGCTGCCGGCCACGAGCTTCAGCGCCACGCGCGTCCCCACGTCGGCGCGCTCGGCCAGGAAGACGATCCCCATCCCGCCGTGTCCCACCTCGCGCACCAGGCGATAGGGGCCGAGTTGGCGCCCCTCCCATCGCTTGCCCGGGTCGGACTGCTCCCCGGCCAGGTCGCCGGGACGTTGGTCGAGCAGGGAGTGCGGAGTGGCGTCGGCCTCGAGCAGGCGCCGCACCTGCTCGCGCAGCGCACCATCGGTGCCACATGCGCGCTCCAGCCACGCCTGGCGATCGGCCTGGGGGAGTTCGATCGCGCGATCGAAGAGGTCGAGCACGCGCGCCTCGGCGGCGGTCACGGCGATCGCTCCTGCAGCGCCGCGGCCAACCAGGCGCGCGCCGCGCGCCAGTCGCGCTCGACCGTCGCCACCGAGATGTCCAGCAGCTCGGCGATCTCCTCGGCCGTTAGGCCCGCGAAGAAGCGGTGCTCGACGATGCGCGCGCGGCGTGGCGAGATGCGCTCCAGGTGATCGAGCGCCTCATCCAGCGCGACGAGTTCGTCCGGTCGCAGCGGGACCGACGCGTGGACCTCGTCCAGGCTGAGCGCCGCGCGACCGTCGCCGCGCTTGCCCGACAGCCGGCGTCGTGCCGAGTCGACGATCACCTGGCGCATGGCGCGCGCGGCCACGCCAAAGAAGTGGGCGCGATCCTGCCAGGATACGGGTCGGCCGCCGGCGAGCTTGAGGTAGGCCTCGTGCACCAGCGCGGTGGTCCCGAGGGTCTCCGGTGCGCCGCGCCCGCGCAGCCGCCGCGCGAGCCGGCGAAGCTCCGGGTACACGGTGCGATAGAGCTGCTCTCCGGCGCTTGGGTTACCCTGGGCTGCCTCCCGCAGGAGCGTGGTCAGCTGGTGACCGTGACTGAGCATGACGGATGATACGCAAGGGCCGGCGCATTCCCCTCATCCGTCGCCGGGCGGGAGCGGCGCGCCCCGGTGCTGAGGGGTTTCCTGCTTCGACTACGTAGGCAGCTCGTGACGGGGACCGCAAGGTCGCCCGATGGCGGTGGCGGTCCCAGCCGCCGCCCTCCACTTCATGTCACAGAGGACCCCATGGCAATTCGTATTGGCGAGCTGGCACCCGACTTCTCGGCGCAGAGCACCGCCGGCCCGATTCGACTGCATGACTGGATCGCCGACCGGTGGGCGATCCTCTTCTCCCACCCGAAGGACTTCACCCCCGTGTGCACCACCGAGCTTGGCCGCATGGCTCGGCTGGCGGAGGAGTTCGAACGGCGTCACTGTCGCCTGCTCGGGCTCAGCGCGGACCCGCTCCCCGACCACCGGCGCTGGGTGGACGACATCGAAGCGACGCAGGGGGCGAAGGTCGGCTTTCCGCTCATCAGCGATACCGAGCTGGCGGTGGCGAAGGCCTATGACATGCTGCCGGCCGACGCCGCGCCGGGCCCGCGCACGGCGGCCGACAACGCGACGATTCGTTCGGTGGTGGTCATCGGTCCCGACCGCAAGGTGAAGGCGACGATCGCCTATCCCATGACGACCGGCCGGAACTTCGACGAGGTGCTGCGGCTCCTGGACTCGCTGCAGCTGACGGCGGCGAAGGGGGTGGCCACCCCGGTCGACTGGCGGCCGGGCGACGAGGTGATCATTCCCCCCGCCGTCACGAACGAGGAGGCACGACGGCGCTTTCCGCAGGGGTGGCGCACGGTGACCGAGTACCTGCCCTTCGTGCGGCTTGGCGTGCTCGTG
>CAZVDJ010000878.1:0-2082 GCA_964626245.1 uncultured Gemmatimonadaceae bacterium | reverse complement strand
CTGCACCGTCACCGCGACGAGGGCGACGAGGAGGATGGCGGCGAGCGATGCGAGGAGGGCAACTCCGCGGCGAGGCGCCGCCATGGCGCGCGCCGCACCCGTCGGCGGAGCCGCTGGTGCATCGGATACCCGGCGGGCCGGGGGGGGCGTGGGCCGTGTGCGCAATCGAGCGCAGGTGCTGCGCGGGTTCCGCGAGGTCATGGCGAGTTGCGCAGGGGAAGGCGGAGCGTGAGGGAGTCGCGGCGCAGTCCGCGCGCGACGCCGTCGTGCCGGACCTGGCGCCGCGTGATGCTGCCGAGGCCCAGCACCAGCCAGCGAGGGGGCGTTGCCGGAGCTGGTGCGGGCGAGAGGGCGGCACCGGTCGAGTCGTGCCACATCAGCGAGAGTCCGCTGGTTGCGGCTGGCGGTGCCCACGGCAGCAGCGGTCCCGCCACCGGCTGTATCGCGTTCCACGCCGCCGACGCCGGATTCCATTCCGTCCAGCCGAGCATCCACTCGCCGGTGGAGCGATAGAGCGCGAGGCGTTCCGGGCGCAGGACGCGCACCGGGGCGCCGCGCGTCAGCGAGACCGGAAGCGTGTCCCCCAGGGTGAGTCGCCATCCCACCCGCCCTGCGTCGGCGACCGGATCGAGCCACGGCGTGCCAAGGCACGCATTCGCCAGTGACGAGACGCCCGCCAGGGGGAGGTGATGCCAACGATCGTCGGCATCCGAGGGAGAGATTCCGTCATCGAGGATGACGACGGTGTCGCCCGCCTGCGGCGCGGTATTCCACCAGGAGAGCACCGCCGAGGACGCGATGGTCGACGGCGCGAGGTCGATCGTGGTCGGGCCGAGCGCGCATGCGAGTCCCACGCCAACCGTCGCCAGGTAGGCGACGCTGGAGTCGCTCCCTGACAGGAGGTCCCCGTCGGTCGGCGCGATGCCATCCAGGGCGCCGATGATGGCCACACCGGCAACGGCGAGCTGCGCGCGCTGGTCCGACTCGGTGGCGAGCCCGCGTGCGTGGCGGTGCGTGCGATCGAGCATGCGCACGAGGGTTCCACCGACCACCGCGGTGAGGACGAGGGCGACGAGGAGTTCGACGAGCGCCACTCCGCGGCGCGCGGACCTAGTGCCCGCGACCGCCGCTGGCCGGCCGGGCATGCGCGCGCTCACTCGCACGGGAGGAGCAGCTCCTCGGGCGTGACGCTGCGCACACGAGGCGACGCCGGCACCAGCCACGCGGCGACCGCGACACTCCCGGGATACCGCGTGACGCTCCACGTCACCGTCCCCTCGGCGGAGGCACGGCTGCCGGGGACGAGCGTGAGGCAGGGCGCGCTGCGAAGCGAGTCGACGATTCGCGCAGTGGCGCGGGTGGCCTGCTCCACGGCGCGCGCCGTTGCGGCCAGGTGCGCCGCCGCGGTGCTGGTGGAGGCGACGCCGAGCGCGGCGATGGCGAGGAGGAGGGTGGCGACGACGACCTCCACGAGGGTGAAGGCGGCGCGCGCAGGGCGGCATGCAGGAAGGCGGCGGGTCATGCCGCACGTTAGGCATCACTCCGCCGCCTGCCTGTACCCTTCGGTTGCCTGCCGTATCACCAGCGTGCCGTTGGGCGCCGGAGCGTGCACGGCGCGGCACCCCACAAAAGGGTGAGGGCGGCGCCGGGGAGCGCCGCCCTCGATCTACGCGGTCGGGAGGAGGTGACCGCGCGGATTCAGATCGTTAGTTGCACTTCGGCTCGGCTTCGACCGTGGCCGGCGAGACCGCCGACACACCGACGAAGATGGCGCAGGTGCGGGTCGTGGCCGTGTGGCCCGAGGTCGCGCTCCAGCCCGTGCCGCCCGAGGCCGCAGCGGTCACCGTCACGCCAGCCGACGGAACGAACCCGTAGAGCGAGCTGGTGCCCGACGTGGTGTTCGACGCCGTGCCGGCGACGTACACCTGGTTGTCGGCGAAGTACGACTCCTGCGTCGTGGCCATGTTGCGGAGGTCCGACTTCATCGAGGCGAGGTACGCCTTTTCCTTCGTGTTGGCGAACTTCGGGATCGCGATCGCGGCCAGGATGCCGATGATGACGACGACGATCAGGAGTTCGATC
>CAZVDJ010000877.1:0-2085 GCA_964626245.1 uncultured Gemmatimonadaceae bacterium | reverse complement strand
AAGTTCCCCGGGCGACGTCGCACCGCGGTGATCGACGGTGACACGGTGACCGGATACTTCACCGAGGACTTCACGCTGCGCGAACTCAAGTCGCTGCGCGCGCGCGAGCGGCTGGCGCACCGCTCGCACGCCTGGGACGGCCAGTTCGAGGTCCCCACGCTCGACGAGGTGCTCGCCTTCGTGCGAGAGCGCGAGCGGGAGGTTGGGCGCCCGATCGGCGTCTATCCCGAGACCAAGCATCCGTCGTATCACCGCGCCGCCGGCCTTCCGCTCGAGGACTCGCTCCTCGCCGTCCTCGCCCGTCACGGCTATCGCGGACGAGAGGACGCCGTCGTCATCCAGTCGTTCGAGGTGGGGAACCTGCGTGCGCTGCGGCCCCGCACCACCATCCGGCTGGCGCAGCTGGTCAACCGGGACGGGACGCCGCCTGATGTTGCGGCTGGCGGCGTGGCAGGGGGGACGTATGCCGACATGGTCACCCCGGCCGGGCTGCGGGCCGTGGCCCGGTACGCCGACGCCATCGGCGTGCACAAGTGGCTCGTGCTGCCACGCGACGCAGCGGGCGACACCTCGCGCGCCACCTCGGTCGTGCGCGACGCCCACGCCGCGGGACTCCAGGTGCACGTGTGGACGCTGCGCTCGGACACCCCCGACCTCCCCCCGGGCTTTGCCGGCGACGCGGCGGCCGAGTGGCGTGCCTTCGCAGCGATCGGCGTCGATGGGATCTTTGGGGACTTTCCCGATGTAGGGGCGCGCGTGCTGCGCGCGCGCTGACGTGCGGCGAGTCCCGCCCCGCGCTACGCCGCCAGCACCGGAAGCTGCGGCCTGGCGCCCGCCGCGCGCTCGATGAAGCCGCCGCCCAGCACCCGGCTTCCGTCGTAGAGCACGAGGGACTGACCCGGCGTGATCGCCTGCACCGGTTCGTCGAGCGCCACCTCGATCTCACCGTCGTCGATGCGCAGGAGCGTCCCCGCCGCCGCTGGTGCGCGGTGGCGCACCCGCACCTGCACCGCGCTTCCCACCGGCGGCGCGTCCACCAGCCAATTCACCTCGCGCGCCACCACGCCGTGCCCCAGCAGCGCCTCGCGCGGCCCGATCACCACCGCGCGCTCGGCGGGGCGGATGGCGACGACGAACATCGGCTCGGCAAAGCCCCCGGGCAGCCCGCGGCGCTGCCCGATGGTGTAGCGCGCGTATCCCTCGTGCTCGCCCACCACGCGCCCGTCGGCGAGCTGGATGGGGCCTCGCGCCAGGGCCGGTGCGGCGTCACCCAGCCGCTGCCGGATGATGCGGGTGTGGTCGCCGTCGGGGACGAAGCAGATGTCTTGCGACTCCACCTTGTCGGCCACGAGCAGCCCTAACGAGCGTGCCACCTCGCGCGTCTGCCGCTTGGTCTGGTGGCCCACGGGAAGGAGCATGCGCTGCACCACCGACCGGTCGATCCCCCACAGGAAGTAGGTCTGGTCCTTCGTTTCGTCCACGCCGCAGTGCAGGGCGCCGTCCAGGATCCGGGCGTAGTGCCCGGTGGCGATGTAGCGGGCGTCGATGGCGTCGGCCTTGCGCAGCAGGTCGCGGAACTTGGTGAAGGTGTTGCAGCGCACGCAGGGAATGGGAGTACGCCCCGCGGCGTACTCCTGCACGAAGTTGTCCACCACGTCGTGGCCGAAGTCGCTCTCCAGGTTCAGCACGTAGTGCGGCACCCCCAACGACTCGCAGATGCGTCGCGCGTCGTTGATGGAGTCCAGTGAGCAGCACGGCTTGTCGGGGACGTCGTCGCCGTAGCAGAAGAGCTTCATCGTTGCCCCGACCACCTCGAAGCCCTGCGCGTGCAGCAGCGCCGCGGCGACCGACGAATCGACCCCGCCCGACATGGCGACGAGTACGCGGGGGCCGGGCATCGTCAGGCGTGCTGGCCGCTCAGGCGGCGGGCCTTCTCGATCAGGGCGGGGAAGAGCTCGGAGACGCGCGCGATTCCCTCGTCCGTCGTGAGCGCGCCCAGCGACATGCGCACCGCCGAGCTTCCCAGGTCGGCGCGCACCCCCATGGCCGACAGCACGTGCGACGGCGTCACGCTTCCGCTCTGGC